>CAZPTF010000107.1:0-11956 GCA_964589015.1 uncultured Anaerolineae bacterium | reverse complement strand
AGGGTATCCTGATCACCCCGAGCGACACCAAGGCGATCGTGCCCGCCATCCAGAAGGCGCGTGACGCTGGCGTGCTCGTCATCGCGTTAGACACGCCAACCGAGCCGATGGATGCCACCGATGCGCTCTTCGCCACCGACAACTACAAGGCCGGCCTGCTGATCGGCCAGTACGCCAAGGCGGCATTGGGCGACAAGCCGGTGAAGGTTGCCACCCTCGACCTCTCGCCCGGCATCACCGTCGGTGTGTTGCGCCACAACGGCTTCATGAACGGCTACGGCCTGGCGCAGGTCGATGACACGGCCCCGGATTACGTGAACTCGCCGGAAGTCGTCTGCAGCCAGGACACGCAGGGCAACCAGGCGAAGGGCCAGACCGCTATGGAAAACTGCCTGACCAAAGACCCGGACATCAATCTGGTCTACACGATCAACGAGCCGGCCGCGTTCGGCGCCTACACGGCGATCAAGAACGCTGGCAAGGAGAACGACGTGCTGGTCGTGTCGGTCGACGGTGGCTGCGTGGGCACGCAGGGTGTGGTCGACGGGATGATCGCGGCGACTTCGCAGCAGTACCCGCTGAAGATGGCCTCGCTGGGTGTCGAGGCAGTCGTCAACTTTGCGAAGACCGGCGAGAAGCCCTCCGGTTACACCGACACGGGTGTGACGCTGATCACCGACAAGCCGATGGAAGGCGTGCCCAGCGAGGACACGACCTTCGGCCTCGCGAATTGCTGGGGTTGATAAGCGGACGTTGATCATCCGTTGGCGGCCGGGGACGCTCCCGGCCGCCACCACAGGAGGACTACCCATTGAGCGCAAGCGAAAGTATACTCACGAAGCACCGTGCAGGGATTTTCGGAATCATCTTTAGCTCGCCGATTTTCGGGCCGATCGCAGCGCTGCTGTTGGCCTGTGTCTTCTTTGCCACGCAGACGGATCGCTTCATGACCGGCACTAATCTCTCGCTGGTCGTCCAACAGGTCATGGTGGTTGGCACGCTGGCTATCGGCCAGACGCTGGTCATCCTGACGTCCGGGATCGATCTGTCCAACGGCGCAGTCATGGCCCTCAGCTCGGTCATCATGACCAGCATGGCGGTCCATCACGGGCTACATCCACTGCTGGCGATCCTGGTGGGGCTGCTCGTGGGGGTCACCTTCGGGGTGTTGAACGGCGCGCTGGTCACCATCATCCGTCTCCCGCCTTTCATCGTGACCCTGGGCACGCTGAACATCGCGTTTGCTCTCACCCGCATCTACACCGTCCAGACGATCACCCAGTTGCCCCCGATGCTCACTTTCTTCGGGAATACGTTCAAGATCGGAAGTACAGCGATTACCTACGGGTCGGTATTGATGTTTGCATTGTACATATTCGCCTGGTTCGTGCTGCGTTCGACCCCGGCCGGCCGCTACGTCTACGCGGTGGGCGACAACCCGGAAGCGGCCCGTCTGGCTGGTATCTCGACCACGAAATTGCTGATCGGTGTCTACACAATTGCTGCCCTCATGTACGCCATCGGCGGACTGCTGCTTGCGGCGCGCACCGGCGTCGGTGACCCGCAGGCCGGACAGGATTCCAACCTGGAGAGCATCACCGCCGTCGTTCTCGGCGGGACCAGCCTGTTCGGTGGGCGCGGCAACATCATCGGCACGCTGTTCGGCGCGCTGATCGTCGGCGTGTTCCGCAACGGCCTGCAGCTCATGGGCGTGCCGTCGATCTACCAGGTGCTCATCACCGGTATCCTGGTCATCGCGGCGGTGTCGGTCGATCAGTTATCGCATCGCGGGAAATAGGAGCGGATGAGATGAGTGAAACCGCTGAACGTGCTCTGCTCGAGATGAAGGGCATCGGTAAGTCATTCCCCGGCGTGCAGGCGCTCGAAGGAGTGAACCTG
This sequence comes from uncultured Anaerolineae bacterium, assembly GCA_964589015.1. Classification (GTDB taxonomy): domain Bacteria; phylum Chloroflexota; class Anaerolineae; order DAOTYC01; family DAOTYC01; genus CAZPTF01. Next base: position 10,057 of record CAZPTF010000107.1, on the reverse strand, counting down.
AGCGTCCGCGCGGGTGAGGTCCACGCGCTGCTCGGCGAGAACGGTGCCGGCAAATCGACGCTGATCAAGATCCTCTCCGGTGCCTACGTCAAAGATGCCGGCGAGATCGAGTTCGACGGCCGCACGGTGGAGATCCGCGGGCCGCAGGACGCGCAGGCGCTGGGCATCTCGACGATCTACCAGGAGTTCAATCTGGCGCCACACCTGACTGTTCCGGAGAACATCTTCCTCGGCCATCTGCCGCGCAAGGGGCTGGTCGTCGATTGGGCAGAGGCGCGCGTCCGCTCGCAGGAGCTGCTTGCGCGCCTGGGAACCACCCTGCCGATGGACGCGCCCGTGGCAACGCTGTCGGTCGCGCAGCAACAGATCGTCGAGATCGCCAAGGCACTCGCGCGCGAGACGCGCGTGCTGGTGATGGACGAGCCGTCCGCTGTACTCGGCGAGCAGGATCTGGACAGCCTGTTCGCGGTCGTCCGCGTGCTGCGCGACTCCGGCATCGCCATCATCTACATCTCGCACCGTCTCAAGGAGATCTTCGAGGTCGCCGACAAGGTGACCGTACTCAAGGATGGGCGCTACGTCGGCACTCGCGACGTTTCGGCGGTGACGATGAACGAGCTGGTACGCATGATGATCGGGCGCAACCTGGAGGACGTCTACCCGCAGCGTGACGACCGTTTCGGCGACGTGCTGCTCGATGTGCGCAACATCACCCGGCCGGGCAAGCTGCACGACATTGCGTTTCAACTGCGCGCTGGCGAGATCGTCGGTTTCGCGGGCATCACCGGCTCGGGCCGCACCGAGGTCGCGCGGGCACTGTTCGGCGCAGACCCATCCCACAACGAGATCTTCCTGTACGGGTCGCCATACAAACCGAGTACGCCTGCCGATGCGATCCACCATCGCGTGGCCCTGGTGACCGAAGACCGCAAGGCGCAGGGGCTGTTCCTGCAGCTCTCGGTGACGAAGAACATCACCATCTCCGGCCTGAAGGCGCTGTGCCGCGCGTGGATTATCCAAATGCGCAGCGAGCTCGATGTGGTACAGGAGATGATCAAACGGCTGCGCATCAAGGCGCCCAGCCCGCAGTTCCTCGTCGGCAACATGAGCGGCGGCAACCAGCAGAAGACCGTCGTCGCACGTTGGCTGAGCATCGGCTCGCGCGTGTTCATCCTCGACGAACCGACTCGCGGCATCGACGTCGGCTCGAAGTCGGAGATCTACCAGATCATGGCCGAGCTGACCGCGCGCGGCGCGGGAATCGTCATGATCTCGTCGGAGCTGCCTGAAATCCTGGGCATGAGCGATCGCGTGATGGTGATGCGCGAAGGCCGGCTGGTGAAGCAGTTGGCTCGCGCCGAAGCGTCGGAAGAAAAGATTATGTCATACGCGCTCGGCACGGCGACGGACTGAGGCCAGGCGAGGGGAGCTGCAGCCGACCGTTGAATTGGGCGGCTGAACATGCTGAGAAGGCCGTTGCGCCGCACCCATGACGAGACCGGCGGACCGACCCAGGTAGGGGCACGGCATGCCGTGCCCTACGGTCCGAGCACAGCAAACCCGTAGGGGCGGCCCCCTTGTGGTGGCCCTGCTGGCTGCGACGCTTGCGGGCATCCGCAAGGGGTACCCCTACAATGCGACGTTTTGACTTTACGGTTGACATCAGCTAAGATGCTGAACTGGAGCAGCCGCAGCGCATGAGGATCGCCCGGGACCGGTCCGTTTTGGCTGGCGCGTGGTGCGCTGTGTATACTGAGAAATGAGATGAATGCAAACGACAGCGATCCTGCGGATCGACAGCCTGAAAGCCACAGCATTCTGATCGTCGATGACGTGCCGGTCAACCTCGGGGTTGTCGTGGAGTTCCTGCAAAGCTACGGCTATGGCATTCGAATCGCCCGCAGCGGCGAGAGCGCGCTGCGCCGGGTGCAATATGACCCACCGGACATCATTCTGTTGGATGTGCTGCTGCCCGGAATCGATGGGTTCGAGACGTGCCGCCGTCTGAAGGGCAGCGAAGCCACCGCGGATATCCCGGTGATCTTCATGACCTCGCTGACGGGCACCGAGGAGAAGATTCGCGCCTTCGAGGTCGGTGCGGTCGATTATGTGACGAAGCCGCTTGGCCAGGAGGAGGTGCTCGCCAGGGTGACGACCCACCTGCGCCTGGCCGATCAGACGCGGCGGTTGCGGCTGCAGAACCGGCAGTTGCGCGTCGCCAGCCAGGCCGAACGGGCGCGGCTGTTCGAGGCGGTCGCCCAGCAGCGTGAGCAGTTGCGTGCGCTGGCGGGCCGCCTGACAGAAGTGCAGGAAGCCGAGCGCAAGCAGTTGGCGCGCGAGCTGCACGACGAGATGGGCCAGGCGCTCACCGCGATCAGCATCAACCTGGCGGCGATCGACAGCGCGTTGCCCGAAGGCTGCCCGCCGCGCATCCGCGAACGGTTAGTGGACGCCGCGGGCCTCACCGACCGCACGCTGGAGCAGATCCGCGAGCTGTCGCTCGATCTGCGCCCGTCGATGCTCGACGATTTCGGACTGGTGCCGACGCTGCGCTGGTACATCAAGCGCTACGCCAGCCGCGTGGATATCAAGGCGGAGTTGAACGCAAACGGCTGTGACGTGCGTTTCGCGCCCGCGGTCGAAACGACCCTGTATCGCGTCGTGCAGGAGGCGCTCACCAACGTCGCCCGCCACGCGCAAGCCACCACCGTGCACCTGTCGCTTTACCAGCACGATGGGCGGGTGTTCGCCGTGATCGAGGACGACGGCATCGGTTTCGATGTGGACAGCGTGCTGAACCAGAACGCTCCCGAGCGCGGGGCCGGGCTGCTGGGCATCCGCGAGCGGCTCGCGTTGCTGGACGGTGATTTCGAGATCGACACCCGGCCCGGAGACGGTACCCGGTTGTCGATCAGCATTCCCCTGTAGAGCAGGCGATGACTAAAATCAAGGTGTTACTGGCCGAAGATCATACGATCGTGCGCAAGGGCATCCGTTCGCTACTGGACGACGAGCCGACGATCGACGTCGTCGGCGAAGCGGAAGACGGGCAGGAGGCGGTGCGGCAGGTCGAGTCGCTCCACCCCGACATCGTGCTCATGGACATCACCATGCCGCGCCTGACCGGACTGGAAGCCACCCGCCAGATCAAAAAATTGTTCCCCGAAGTCAAAGTGCTCGTGTTGACCATGTATACGAACGAGGAGTACGTGCTCCAGTTGCTGCGCGCGGGCGCGGCCGGCTACCTGATCAAGCAATCCGCTCCGGCGGAACTGCTCTCGGCCATCCACGCCGTCCACCGTGGCGACACGTTTCTGAGCCCGTCGATCTCACGTGTCATTGTCCAGGAATACCTGCGCCACACCGGCGGCACCTTTCAGGATGACAGCTACGATACGCTCACCGTGCGTGAGCGGGAGATCCTGCAGCTCGTCGCCGAAGGACACAGCAACCGCGAGATTGCCGACAACCTGCACATCAGCATCAAGACTGTCGGCGTCCATCGCGTGAACCTGATGGATAAGCTCGACATCCACAGCTCGACCGAGTTGATCAAATACGCCATTCGCAAAGGCATCATCAGTCTGGATTGACCAGCCGGGATACCAAGATGGAAAGAACAGCGTCGTTGGTCGTAGCACTGTGTGCAGTGTGGCTGCTCGCAGCGTGTGATCCTGTTGCACCGCCGGTCCCGTCGCCGGTGGAATCCATCGTCAACACGCCGTCACCCGTGCCGGCGGCGACCGCCGTCGCGCCCGTGCGCACGGTGGTGACACGCATCCCCGAAGCCGCGTCCGTGGTGCTCGCCGGCGACGTCGTCCCGCCAGTCGTCGCGACCCCATGCACGCCGGGAGAGTGCCCGTACACAGGCCAGACGGTCACGGTGATCGTCTCCTTCGGCGGCGGGCGCTATGGACCGATGTCGGGCCCGCTCTACGAAATCCGCGACGAGTTCGAGGCGGCAACCGGCGCTCACCTCGAGATCGTCGAGAAGCCACTCGACGAGCACTTCGCCTACCTGATCACCGACCTGACGACCGGCGCGGGCAAATACGACGCCTCGCTCGCCGGCGCGTGGTGGCTCGGTGACCTGGTCACGCAGGAGTTCATCATCCCATACGACAAATATTATGGCGATCCGCGTTTCCCGCAGTGGGACATCGCGGACGTCTTACCCGGCCCGCGTACACTGCTCACCTACGGCGGGCACAAGTACATGGTCGCCCACGATCACGACGGGCAGGTGATGTATTACCGGCGTGACCTGCTGTCCGACCCGCTGCACCGCGCCGCGTTCCAGACGCGGTACGGCTATCCGCTCGACGTGCCGCAGACCTGGGACCAGTTCCGCGACGTGGCCGAATACTTCGACGGCCAAGATCTCAACGGCGACGGCAAGCCTGACGACGGGCTGACGATGCACCTGTGCGTCGGCTGGCAGGGAATGTTTCACTTCATCTCGTTCTCCGCGCCGTTCGTGATCGGTCCGGAGAATCCGGCATTGTACTGGTTCGATCCGCAGACGATGCGCCCGCTGCTGGACAGCCCCGGGCACATCCGCGCACTGGCGACGATGGTCGACCTGGTACAGTTCGGCCCGCGCGAGATGCTCGACTGGAATCTGGGTGAAGGTTGGGACCACTTTCTGAGTGGCGAGGCAGCACTTGCCTTCACCTTCGGTGATCTGGGGGCGTTGGCGCAACAAGAAGGCAGTGAGGTTAAGGGGAAGATCGGCACCGCACCCCTGCCAGGCACATCGGGCTACTACGACATCGCCCACGGCCAGTGGGTGCACACCGCTGCCCCGAACCGCGTCGGTAACACCACCGGCGGCTCATGGGCAGGGGTGATCTCGAAGTTCTCCGATGCGCCTGAAGCGACGTATTATCTGCTCGCCCTGATGGCCTCGAAGCAGAAATCGCTGATCTACGCCGCGCGCGGCTGGGATGGGGTCGATCCGGGCCGTTATAGTCATTACCTGCCACCCGACGGCGACGCCCGGCTCGAAGACTATCTCGCGGCCGGCTGGGACGCGGCGGACGTGCAACAATACGTCCATGCCTACTACGAGAACTTCACCAATCCGCTGCAGGTGCCGTATCTACGCATTCCGGGTATGTTCGGCTATCTGTCCGCGCTGGACATGCACCTGTCCGAAGCGGCGCAGGGCCAATTGACGGCGGAAGAGGCGCTGAAAGAGACGGTCCTCGACTTCGAGGAGCTGACGAACCGGCTGGGACGCGACAACCAGCGCGAGATCTACTGCGAGTCGCTGGGCTTCGCCGAAGACACGGATTGAAGCCAGCATCCGCACGGCCTGTGAAAGGGGGTGGTTCCGATCGCACGGATGAAGACGTCTGCTGGCCGTACCGGCAATGGAACCCCGTTGGCGCAGCGGCTGCTGCGTATCTCCGGCCTACGTCTGCTCAACAGCATCAACATCGGCTGGAAGCTAGACATCGCGTTCGGCATCCTCGTCGCCGTCACGCTGGCGGTCGTGCTCGTCGGTGCCCTGGGCAGCCGCCAGGCGACCAGGAACATCAACCTCACCGGCGAGCTGCGTGCGCCCTCGGCACTGGCCTCAGCGCGGGCGCAAACCAGCCTGCTCGAGATGGTCGCCGCTCTCCGCGGGTACCTGGCGGTGGGCGATCCGCAGCTGATCAGCGATTATCGGAGTGCTAAACAGGTTTTTAGCACCAATCTGGTCGAAATGGACCGCCTGTTGCGCGACGCAACCGATCCGGAGAATCAGCGACGCCTCGCCGAGCTCAAGACCATTTTCGCGAGCTGGTCTGGACTTCCGGAGCAGATGTTCGCCCTGCACGACAACCCGCGCAAGAACCAGCCCGCGCTGAACATCTATCTGTCGCAGGTACGCCCGCTGAGCGTTTCCATCCTCGGCGAAATGAGCGCGATGGTCCAACTGCAGCGCCTCAAGGACACGTCGATCGAGCAGGCCGACCTGTTGAACGACATGATCGACTTTCAGACCTCCTTCGATTCGATGATCACCGATCTCTATGCCTATGCGGCCGTCGGCAATCTGAACTTCAAGTCAGGCTACACGACGCGCCTACCGCTGAACACCGCCGCCTGGGAGAAGATGCGCCGCAACCGCGATCTGCTGACCGCTGAGCAACGCGCGCGCTTCGACAGCATCGCCCGGACCCGCGAGCAGATCTTCGACTTGCCTTTCCAGATCTTCGAGGCAACCGAGAGCGACCGCGCCTACGAAGATCTGTTCTTGTTCCGCACCGAGGCGGCGCCGCAGGCGGAACGTATGCTCGAGCTGCTCAGCGAGATCACGACGGATCAGCAGGAGCTGCTGCAGGCCGATCTGGACCGCAGCCGCCAGGGGCTGGCACTGGCGCAGAGCCGCACGTTTGCCGGTGGGTTCGTCTCGTTGCTGCTGGCAACGGGGATGGCGCTGCTCTTCCGCGAGACGATCGCCGGTTCGATTCAGCGGCTGACGCGCACTGCCGAGCGCATCGCCGCCGGCAACCTGGAGACACGCGCCGCGGTCGAATCGGAAGACGAGATCGGACGCCTCGCAGCAACGCTCAATTTCATGACCGGGCAACTGCACGAGACGTTCGCCAGCCTGGAGCGCCAGACGCAACGTCTGGAGGAGAGCGCGGAGGTGGACCGCCACCGCGCCGTCGAGCTGGCAAAGGCCAAGGAGGCAGCCGAAGCGGCAAACCGTGCCAAGAGCGAATTCCTGGCAAATATGAGTCACGAGCTGCGCACGCCGCTCAACGGCATCCTCGGCTATGCGCAAGTCCTGAGCCGCGACACAACGCTCACGCCGGCGCAGATCAGCGCGCTCGGCATCATCCAGCGCTCCGGCGAGCACCTGCTCATGCTGATCAACGACATTCTCGACCTGTCCAAGATCGAGGCGCGGAAAATGGAGCTGTATCCGACCGATTTCTTTCTGGACGGTTTTCTGGACGAGATTGTGGCGATGTTCGATCTGCGTGTGCAACAAAAGCCCGGCCTGACGTTCACCTACCAACGGCTGACAGCACTACCGGCGGTGGTCCACGCAGACGAGAAACGCACCCGCCAGATCCTGATGAACCTGCTGAGCAACGCAATCAAGTTTACCGACCACGGCAGCGTGGTCTTCCGCGCGAGCGCATTCGCCGGCGACGGCGCACCGCATGGCGGGCGGGCCACTGCGGAATCGCCGGCACGGATGATCCCAACCCTGTTGTGCTTCGAGGTGGCGGACACGGGCGTCGGCGTCGCGGCGGACCAACTGCAGCGCATCTTCCTGCCATTCGAGCAGGTCGGCGAGTCGCATCACCGCGCGGAGGGCACCGGACTGGGCCTACCCATCGCGCAGAATCTGGTCGAAGCGATGCACGGACGACTCACCGTGGAGAGCGTCGTCGGCGAGGGCAGCACATTCCGCCTGGAGCTAACCTTCCCGGCACGCTGGCAGGTCGGGTCGCATAAGCCACCTCCCGAGCAAGAGGTGACGGGGTACATCGGCGAGCGACGCACGATCCTGGTGGTCGATGACGAAGCGCACAACCGCTCGATGCTGGTCGATCTGCTCGCGCCGCTGGGCTTTCGCATGGCCGAGGCAGCGGACGGTCGCCAGGCCGTCGAGCAGGCGGCGGCGATCCGTCCCGATGCGATCTTCATGGATCTGCTGATGCCGGAGATGTCCGGGCTGGACGCAATCCGCGCGATCCGGCGGATTCCGGAGCTGAACGGCGAGCGCAGCGTGACGATCGTCGCTACCTCGGCCAGCGCTTTCGCCGAGACGATCCGCGAGAGCCTCGACGCAGGCGGCGATGCATTTCTCGCGCAGCCGGTGGACGTGCGTAAGCTGTTCCGGCTGCTCGAAACGAGCCTGCAGCTCGATTGGATCGTCCGCGAGCACACCGCTGCGGGCATCGTGCGTGTCGCGAGCGGCAGCGAGGTACCCGGCGAGCCACTGGTCCCGCCGCCGGTCGAAGAGATCCAGGTACTGTTCGATCTGGCGATGAAAGGCGAGATTCCGCGGCTGCGCGAGCACGCCGTACGCATCGCGCAGATGGGTGCAGGCTACGAGCCGTTCGCCGAGCGGCTGTGCCGCCTCGTCGATGCCTTCGACGAGGACCAGATCCTCGCGCTCATTGAGCGCTACGTGGAGTGAGGGGGAAAACAGCCCGCAAGGGTCGCCCCTGTGTCATCCGCGGACTTGCAGACCGCGCTTACAACGTGACGCACGGCTGGAGTGGTGTGCCAATCTTGGAAATGGAGGGGAGGGACAATGTGTACAGGAATTTGTCTGAAGGGGACAGACGGCACGGCGGTTTACGGACGCACGATGGAGTGGGGGACGTTTGATCTGCAGTCCAGGATTCTGATCGTGCCGCGAGGGCACGAGAACACCGGGCACACGCCCGATGGGAAACCAGGCGCGCAGTGGACGTCGCTACACGGACTGGTTGGGCTGGACGGGCTCAACCAACCGTTTCTGCTGGATGGCATCAACGACAAGGGGCTGGCGTGTGGGGCGTTCTACCTTCCGGGATTCGCGGAGTACGAGGCATACGGCCCTGCGGACGCGGGCAGGTCGATCAGCTCGGTAGAGGTCGTGCACTACATCCTGTCACAGTGTGCATCGGTCGAGGAAGCACGGGAGGCCCTGGGGCAAATCAAGGTCGTCCCGGTCGTGATGCCGCCGCTCGGTTTCGTCTTACCGCTGCACTACATGGTGCTCGATCCGAACGGGCGATCGCTGGTGATCGAGTACGTCGGTGGTGAGCGGAAAATGTATGAGCACGCTCTGGGCGTGATCACGAACGCGCCGCCGTTCGACTGGCATCTGATCAACCTGCGCAACTACGTGAACCTTTCACCCGTCGCGATTCAGGCCAAGAAATTCGCGGATGTAGATCTCGCACCGCTCGGAGCCGGCTCGGGCATGCTCGGTCTGCCTGGGGATTTCACGCCACCGTCCCGGTTCATCCGCGCTGTGGCCTTCACGCAGACAGCCCGCCGGACAAAGGGCGGGCTGGACACAGTGACCGAGTTGTTTCGCATCCTCGACAACTTCGACATCGGGGTGGGCGCGGGGGAAGGTTCCGGCGAGAAGGCCGATGATGCGATGGTGGCGTCCACCCAATGGACGTCTGCCGCGGACACCCGCAATCTCGCATACTACTACCACACGGCCTACAACCGGCGCGTCAGGAGGGTCGATCTGCAGGCCATCGACTTCAGCGCGGATAAGGTGATCGCATTGCCACTCGATGCGAAGCGCGAAGAGGACGTGCTGGACGTTACGCCGGGCTCTGCCGCGCCTTGACAAGTGAGAGGATTCGCTCAGAGTGCGCGGGTCTGCTCACACGCAGGGAGAGCATATCGCCGATAGTTCATCTCCACGCGGTCCGGCGGTTGTCCCGTGCCGTCGTCGTCGATCGTAGGGGCGGCCACACACCGCGCCGCCGGCAAAAGAAACCCTCCCCCCGCAGAAGAGAGTGCCGCAGAAGTCAGCCCCGCAAGAACAGCGCCCTAGAAATCCACACCACTGATCAGGATGATGTTTGCATAGGGTGTGAACTCACCGCACTTGACGAATCCTTTGAGTTCCTGACCCTCCAGCGCTCCGTTCAACACGAGATCTTTGAAATCCGGGTGCGGGATATTCTTCTCGACGATCGCATTGCCCTTGTTCTTCACACCGGCGATGACGTCGGTGAATTCCTTGTACGTCTTGGGACTCACGGTCCTGGTCTCATTGGCGATGATACAGCCCTCGATTTCCAGCTCTTCCAGCACGACCTTGAGCACATCCACGACACGCGGCAAATCACGCCCGACCGACAGGTCGATGCACGTGGTGTAGTCGTGCCGCGGGAACGGGAACCCCCGATCGGTGATGACCAGCATGTCACCGTGGCCCATGGTCGCGACCAAATGGGCAAGCTCGTTGTGCAGAATACCTTTTGTCTTCATGGTTTCTCTCGCTTCCTTTCTGTCTGAACCGAACATATTCTCGATCACCGCTTGCCCCTTCGCCGTCTCGAAACCGGCTGGCAGCATGCTCGTTTCGCTG
>CAZPTF010000106.1:0-12025 GCA_964589015.1 uncultured Anaerolineae bacterium | reverse complement strand
CGCCCCAAATTTGCGGGTCATGATGCTGCCCAGCAATGCGCCATTCATGCTGGACCTGAGCAATATCGACGCACTCGGGAATGCACAGGCAGACGAGCCGGAGCTGGTCAGCGAGACCAGCGCACTCACGCCCACGCCCGCCGTGGAACCGCTGTTCGTGCCCACACCGGGCATCCCCTGACCGGCGGTACGCCCAAAGCAGCACAAAGGGTTCCCCAACCGGCAACTCGTTCAGCACAACCGCTGGGAGGCCACTGCGGTTCTCTGCGGCATCGCCCAATACAACAAACACAGGGTCTCTTGGCCGGTGCGCCAAGAGACCCTGCATGCGAAAACCGCCAACTGGATTCATCCCCGCCTCCCATGTTACTTGCTCGCCCCTGGATAAGATGATATAATCAGCATACTTCATGACTGAGAGGTGATCGGATGAGTCTCACGCGCGTGGAAGTGGAGCACATCGCCGAGTTGGCACGCCTGGGTTTGACTGAGGATGAAAAGGAACTATTCGCCGGACAGCTTTCGGCCATTCTGGATTACTTTCAAGTTCTGGATCAGCTCGATACCGCAGATGTCCCTCCCACAATGGCCGCGGTCCCGCAGACGAACGTGATGTTCGCAGACGAAGTGCAGCCATCGTCTCCACGTGAAGACATCCTGGCCAATGCGCCCGACACAGTGGATGGCTATTTCCGCGTGCGTGCCGTGTTGGAGTGACAGAGCTATTCGCACACCTCTGTTTCTGAAACCACCTGGGAGGAGATGTTGGATCTATATCATCTGACCATACACGAAGCTGCCGACTCGCTGCAGAAGGGGGACATCTCGTCGCGCGAGTTGACCCATGCCGTGCTGGATCGCATCGTCGCAGTCGACAACGATGTCCGTGCCTATCTCACGCTGATGCCCGAAGTTGCTCTGGAACAAGCCAGCCGTGCGGACACAAAGCTCGTCGCCTGGCGAAAGAATGGTCGGCGGGAGGAGCTGCCCGCCCTGTTAGGGATCCCCCTGGCGATTAAAGACATCATTTGTGTGCAGGGTGCGCCAACTACCTGCGGCTCAAGAATCCTCGAGGACTTTCATTCACCGTTCAACGCGACGGTGGTCGACAAGTTGCTCCACTGCGGCGCGGTGATCGTCGGTAAAACCAACACCGATGAGTTTGCGATGGGCTCTTCGACCGAGAACTCAGCGTTTTTCACCACACACAACCCGTGGGACCTTGCTCGTGTGCCGGGTGGGTCGAGCGGAGGCAGCGCAGCAGCCGTCGCCGCCGATGAGGCGTTCGGAGCTTTTGGGTCGGATACGGGCGGCAGTGTACGGCTCCCGGCCAGTTTCTGCGGCATCGTTGGGATGAAGCCTACCTATGGGCGCATTTCGCGCTATGGCCTGGTTGCCTTCGCTTCATCGCTCGATCAAATCGGGCCCTTCGGCAAGGATGTGACCGATTGTGCGTTGCTGTTACAGGCGGTCAGCGGGTATGACCCGAAGGACTCGAATTCTATCAATGCCCCGGTCCCCAACTACGCTGCAGAGCTGTCTAAGGGGGTGAAAGGGTTGCGCGTGGGCATCCCCGGCGAGTTCTTCGTCGAAGGGCTCGAGCCCGAGGTCGAGAAGACAGTGCGGGAGGCCATCGATACGTTGGCCGCTCTGGGAATGGATGTGAAGGAGATTTCGCTCCCGCACACCGAGTACGGTGTGCCGACGTACTACCTGATTGCACCCGCCGAAGCCTCGGCCAACCTGGCACGCTATGACGGTGTCCGCTACGGGTACGCCGCGCCGGATGCAACCGATATGTGGGACGGTTTCTTCCGGAGCCGTGCCCAGGGGTTCGGACAAGAGGTCAAGCGACGTATCATGTTGGGGACTTACGCATTGTCCGCAGGCTATTACGACGCTTACTATTTGAAGGCCCAAAAAGTCCGGACGCTAATCAAACAGGATTTCGAACGGGCCTTTGAGGAGGTCGACGTCATCGTCACTCCCACCTCACCATTTGTTGCCTTCAAGATTGGCGAGAAGATAGAGAACCCACTGCAGATGTATCTCAGTGATGTGTTCACAATTACGCTGAATCTGGCAGGATTGGGCGGCATGTCGGTCCCCTGCGGTTTCGTCGATGGCCTGCCAGTCGGGATGCAAATCCTCGGCGGCCCACTGGCTGAGGATATCGTCCTGCGCGTAGGCTACGCCTACGAGCAGGCCACGGGTTGGCACTTGCTCCATCCGCCGTGTTGATACTGCGACGCTCAACCTGCGTTGCTATCACGCATTACGCGATATGCCGAGAAAGGATAGTGAACCATGAAAGTTGTCATACCGTTGGCAGGCTTTGGAACGCGCCTGCGACCGCACACGTATACAAAGCCTAAGCCGCTCGTCAATGTCGCCGGCAAGCCCGTACTGGGACACATCCTCGACAAACTACAAGGACTCGCTATCGACGAAGTGGTGTTTATCGTAGGTTATCTGGGAGAACAGATTGAGGAATATGTGACCTCCAACTACGATTTCCCCGCCCGCTACATCGAACAGAAGAAATTGCTTGGGCAGGCCCACGCGCTCTATCTGGCACGTGACGTGCTCTCCGGACCACTCGTCATCATTTTTGTCGATACCATTTTCGATGCAGACCTGAGCCTGCTGATGGACGAACAGGCGGATGGCGTGATTTACGTCAAAGAGGTCGAGGACCCGCGCCGTTTCGGTGTCGTCGTCGTGCGCGATGGTTACATCGCGCAATTGATCGAAAAACCTTCGGAGATGGAGAACAACCTGGCGGTGATCGGACTGTATTACATCAAGGACTCTCAGTTCCTGATGCGCTGTGTTGCCGAGCTCATCGAGCGCGATATCAAGACCAAAGGAGAGTACTTTCTGGCGGATGCCTTGCAGATCATGATCGACGAAGGGGCCAGATTCCGCGCCGAGCGCGTCGACGTGTGGGAAGACTGCGGTAAACCGGAAACAGTCCTGCAAACCAATCGCTATCTGTTGCGGAAATCGGGAGGGCAAACCGGTCATCTGGACAATTCGGTGGTCATCCCCCCGGTCTACGTTGCCAAAAACGCCCAGGTTTCGGACTCTGTGATCGGCCCGTACGTCACGATCGCCGAGAATAGCATTGTACGGCGCTCGATCATTCAAGATAGCATTGTCAACAAGGGCGCATTGATCGAAGACGCTATGTTGGCGGATTCCCTGATCGGCGACAACGCAATGGTCCGCGGGACTTTCGAGCGGCTCAATGTGGGTGACTCCTCGCAAGTGGATCAAAGATGCAATGGCGAATACTGAGGAATGTCAGGTTGAGTGCTATGCGGGACACCGCTACGCGCAAGAACCGCGTGCGTTTGTCTGCCGGGGAACGCGACACCTGATCGAGCAAATTCGAGATTCTTGGCGGTCTCCACAGGGCTGGGGATTTGTCGTCTGCACGACCGACCACCGTTGTTTCACATTGAACTATGATGAAGCGCGGGATGTCTGGACGGTGACCGCCGCCGCACTGGGCTGAGCGCGATCAGTCACTTCGCCACATCAGGCCCGTCCAGAGAGCTAACCGAGCGGCACAGCCCCGCGGGCTGTGCTTATTCATTTTCTGTGGTAATCGGACATGGTGACCGGACGATGAACATCCTGTTGATCGAACCCTATTATACCGGGTCGCATCGCGCCTGGGTGGATGGCTATGTCCGGCACAGCCGCCACCAGGTGGAGGTGCTGTCCCTGCCAGGTCGATTTTGGAAGTGGCGCATGCACGGCGGTGCAGTCACGTTGGCCCAGCGCTTTCGCAAGCGTGGTGTACGTCCGGACCTGATTCTGTCCACGGACATGTTGGACCTGACCACGTTTCTCGCGCTGACGCGGGATTTGACACATCACGTTCCAGTGGCGCTCTACTTCCATGAAAACCAGTTGACTTATCCCGTGCGCCAGGGAGAGAAACGGGATCTGCACTATGGGTTTATCAACTACGCCAGTGCGTTACTGGCAGACGCGGTGTTCTTCAATTCCACCTATCACCTGGAGACCTTCTACGATGCCCTGCCGCGCTTGCTGAAGCATTTCCCGGATTACAACGAATTGCGCACCATCGTTACGTTGCGTGACAAGTCGAGTGTGCTGCCTCTAGGGCTGGACCTGCGCCGTCATGATCGTTTTCGCGACAGGTTCAGGCGACCGGAGCTGCCCACGATCGTATGGAACCACCGGTGGGAATACGATAAGAACCCGCAACAATTCTTCAAAGCCATCTACACGCTGCGCAAGATGGGAGTGGAGTTCAATCTGATCCTTCTGGGGGAGAGTTTCCGAGTCAAGCCCGAGGAATTTCTCGAGGCACGCTTACGGCTCGGCGCTGACATAATTCAGTTTGGCTATGTCGAGGATTTCGCCACCTACAGCTCGTGGCTGTGGGCGGGTGATCTGTGCATCAGCACGGCTCACCACGAATTCTTCGGAGCCGCAACGGCGGAAGCAATCTATTGCGCCTGTCATCCGCTGCTGCCAAGCCGGCTGGTATACCCGGACCTGATCCCCGAACACCTGCACTCCCTCTGCCTGTACGAGAGTTTTGGAGAACTGGTCGTGCGCGCACGCGATTTCCTGCAGGGCGACCGCCCCGCTTCCGGTGATGACCGCGCACTCCGCGAGCACATCGCACAATTCGATTGGTCAGAGATGGCACCGCTCTACGACCGGCGATTGGAGAACGTCGCCAACGCCTGACAGGATTGGACTGCACGCGACCGACCTGCTCAATAGAAAAGACGTGCCGGAGACCTCTCGGATGGCGCATCTCTCCATATCCAACGAATCACCGTTAGCGGCCTCTCGATCAGACACGGTCCCGGTAGAATTGGTCCCATTCCTCCCTGGTTGGAAGAGACGGTTGAGCGCCGAACCGGGTTGCAGCAAATGCGCCGGCCGCGTTACCGCGCGACACCGCTTCTGCGAGAGACGCTCCTTCCCCCAGAGCGACGGCAAATCCGGCAACGAACGCATCGCCCGCCGCGGTGGTATCCACCGGCTGAATCTTAAAGGCGGGGAAATTCCGATTTCCCGCAGCGGAACACAAAAAGGCACCACGCTCGCCCAGCGTCAGAATTACCGTGCCGACTCCAATGTGGCGCAAATGCTCGGCAGCCTGTTCGATCTGGCTGTCTGTTTCCACGGGAAGACCGGTCAGCAGACCGGTTTCGGTCTCGTTCGGCACCAGCACATCGACGTAGCGTAGCAACTCCTTGGAAAGGGGCTGGGCAGGGGCCGGGTTTAGGATTGTGGTCACGCCATGAGCTTTGGCCAGCTTCAACGCCGCCTCGACGACCGGTAAGGGTGACTCAAGCTGGAACAACACTGAATCGGAACGGGCAATGGTCTGCCGCGCGGACTCGATGTCCTCAACCGTAAGCTTCATATTCGAGCCAGGTGCTAGAACGATGTTGTTCTCTCCGGAATCCTCAACCGTGATCAGCGCAATGCCGGTAGGCGCCGTGGTATCCCGTTGCACGAAATCGTGATTCACATTCACCGAATCCAAATTCGCCAGGAGAGCCCGGCCAAAATCGTCCTCTCCGACCCGACCGACCATGCTGACCTCGGCACCCAGCTTTGCAGCCGCGACAGCCTGATTGGCTCCTTTGCCGCCTGGGATCGTGTGGAAATCACTCCCGATGATCGTCTCGCCCGGTTTCGGTATGCGCGGTGTGCGAACGACCAGGTCCATGTTCAAGCTGCCGACTACGGTAATACGCGCCACCCCGACCTCCTTATCGTTACATCCGGACTCAACCCGACACAGCTGATTCTAGCATAACCGCCTGAGGAGGGCAAGTGCTCGTCACCGAGCGAGATTTGACAGTTTCACACGCAGATGGTAACATAATTAACCCGAGTAGTATTCTTTCAGGTAAGGGAAGATTTGCATGGCCGATAATGTTTGTCCATACCTTGGATCTGTGGACGATCCCATGAGCTGTACGACCCACGCATCCGAGGATAATTTATGTTATGCCACCGGCAACGGTGAGGTGGTTTCAAAGTCACAGCAGAAGAAGTTCTGTCTCGGTGGGAAATTGGCAGTATGTACCCGCTTTCCGGCTGATCCGGCCCTCAGCATGGTCAGCGAGGCAGCAGACACGCTATCACCAGGCCAACCAGCTGAGCCTGAATTCGAAGATGAACTGGAATACGAGGTGGAAGAAGTTCCGGTCGCCTTTGCAGCGACCAGCGGGGTGGAAAGCGACAGGCCGGATGATACGGACGAAGCATACGCCGAGAAAGAATTGGACTTCGCAGACATCCCCGTAGTTGCCGAGAGTCTGTCTGCGAGAGCCGGAGATGAACCAGTCAGGCGTGAAGTGGCCGCCGAAGGTGATCCTTTCGGGCTGGCGGATGCGGAGAGAGAGGACGTTCCGTTCGTTGGCGGAGCTGATGATTTCTACTTCGAGGATATTGCGCCCGAGTCAGTGAAGACCTCACCTGTGTCATCTGCGCCCAAAACCCCTGTCCAACCGGGACTACCAAGCGAAAGCGGAAAGACCATTGCCATCCCGCCCGTTGGGACGCAGGGCCAGGGATCATCGACGTTCACGTCGCAAGAGACGTTGGCCGGGCAGCAACTGGCAGCGAGCAAGACGCAGCAAACAGCGGCAGACGGTACATTGCGCAGTTCCGTCGAGATCCATTCGGCTGACCGCGTGAATGGTACCATCCCAATGTCTCCGGAATTCGGAGACGCTTCAGACTCCGTGTATGACCCGACGTTGATTCTTCCCGTCATCAAGCCGCCCATTGTGCCTCCGCGCGAGGAACCCCTACCCAGGGCAAAGAAACCGGGGGGGAACTTACCCGAGCCGGCACTCACGCATCCGGCAAATGGCGCGAGAGTGCCAAATCGCGCCACAGCGCGGAAGAACGTGGCGGGTGTGGATCCGAATTGGCTGGCCCGGCACACGGCATCACAGGCCGTCTTGAATCAGAAGGTGGCTGTGG
Organism: uncultured Anaerolineae bacterium; assembly: GCA_964589015.1. GTDB lineage: Bacteria > Chloroflexota > Anaerolineae > DAOTYC01 > DAOTYC01 > CAZPTF01. Next base: position 5,026 of record CAZPTF010000106.1, on the reverse strand, counting down.
CATCACGCGATGTCCAGGGCAGAAACGGCGCAGACGCTATCCCAGAGCCGATTCTGCGCCCCGCGGAGATTCAGGGTCCTGTGAAACCACTGATCAGACAGGCCGGCCCCGCCGAGTCAGCGCTCCAGCGTCCGCCGGAAGCGAACACAGGTAGTCGTTCCAGGACTTATCTCTACGTGTCCATGATGACGACTGTGCTTGCCCTGTTGCTGATTTGCGGCGGAGGCGCAATGGTCTACCACAGCCTGGCTGCAAGTGAGACGGAAGCGAGTCTGCCTGGCGCCGAATCACCCGCTGACCACGTAGCCATGGTGTTGACGACAACTCCCGTGGTTGAGGAATCGTTCACCGTGATCGAACCGATTTCGACCGAAGAGCCACAAAACATCGAAATGTCGCCAGCGGTGATACCCGAAGAGACCATCACCACGTCCGTCTCGACGACTGGCGCCGCCACTGAGGTTGCCCTGGTGACGACAGACGATGGCTCGACCCCGCTGGCTTCTGATTCTTCGGAACCGACCGAAGATGCGTCCATCAAAGTCGCGCCAGAGCCAACTGAGAAACCGACCGACGAGCCGACGGCCACGCCGACACCGCAACCCAAGCCGACACGCACGCCGACATTGACCCCTACACCGACACCGGAAGACACGGCCACGCCGACCGAGACAACTACAGCGACGCCTACGCGCAAGCCCACCTCGTCTGCAACGCCGACCGGCACCGCGACGGCAACAGCTACAACCGCAAGCACAGCCACTCCGACTGCCACAGCGACGGCGACTGTTACACCGACCACCGAAAAGACAGCGACATCGACGAAAGCGGCGACGGCAACAGCCACGGCGGAACCTGTAACGGCGAAGGCATCCGCTGGCACCGCCACGGCAGTATCCACGGAGGCAGTTTCGACTATTTCCACATCGACTCCTGCTGCAACCAGGGAGACCGCGAGCCCTGTGCCCACGGCACAGGCGGAAGCGACATCGACTCCCACTGCGACGGCCACGCAGCAACCTACCACGACACCAACCACCACGGAGACGTTGCCGGCGCAGCCTGCTGAAGCGACGTATGAAGTATATCAAATCCAGGAGGGAGACAACCTCTATAGCATCGCCCTGCAGCATGGCCTGGAACTGAGCGCACTTATCGAAGCAAATCCGGAGTTGGAGGGCGCTCTCTTGAGCATCGGTCAAGAGGTCAAGATCCCGATCGGCGAGATAACGGAGCCCCCTGCGGATACGCCGGTACCAACTGCGACGGAGTCACCGACGCCAACCGAAACACCGGTCATGACGACAGCGATGACAACCGTTGCCATTCAGCCAGGTGACACCTTGTACGTGCTCGCGGGCCAGTACGATGTCTCCGTCGACGTCCTGCTGCAAGCGAACCCTGGCTTGAACCCTCAGCAACTTCGGATCGGTCAGGAGATTAACGTGCCAGAGCCGGGTGCGACATTGGCGCCGACTCCGAGCGCTACTCCGACTCCGACCGCAACAGTACCAGGCCCACAGGTCCACGTGATCGAATCCGGAGACAGCCTGCTGGAAATCGCCAATCTGTACGGCGTTACCGTCGATGAGCTCATGCTGGCCAACCCTGACGTCGACCCACGGCGGATGGCGATTGGACAGGAAATCCAGATTCCGCGAGCCGGAGAGGTCCCCGTGCAAGAAGCGCCCGCTGTGGGAACGTTGGAAACCGTGCTGGCGGTTCCGAAACGCATCAGTGCTCCAAGCATCGGTCTGGATGCTGAAATCGTCGCGATTGACTCGCGCCAAGAAACGCAGGATGGCATCGAGCTGACGCGCTGGGACGAACCGGTTAACGCAGCAGGATTCCACAGCGATTCGAGATACCCCGGGCAAGGTGGTAACATCGTGATATCCGGGTATCAGAACAGTAACGGAGAGGTCTTCCGGCACATCGTCGATTTCGAGAAGAACGCGGAGATTACCGTGGCAGCCGGAGATAATTCCTATACGTATCGCGTCGACCAGGTACTCATTCTGCCACACTCGCAGGCCACCGCCGAGAAGCAACTCCAGAACGAAAAGTGGCTGGCGGAGACACCAGAAGAGCGTCTGACCTTGATCTCTTACTGGCCCTACGAGAATGCTACGCACCTGGTGATCGTGGTGGCAAAGCCGGCAATCGATTCTTGAGCCATACGCCGGCAGAATGACCTTAGCGATCAGGGCGCGCCTCAGCTTTCAGTTCCTGGCTGAGGCGCGCCCATTCATCCAGACTCAGGGTTTGGGCCCTGCGCGAAGGCTCGATATCGCACCGCAACAGGGCTCTCCGGACCATGTCTCCGTTCATTGCCAGTGCGTGAGCGAGGACATTGTGCAACTGCTTGCGCCGCGCGGAGAAGCCCGCTCTGACCACCGCAAAGAACCAGGCAGTGTCATCCACGGCAACAGTAGGTCCCTCGGCCAGATCAACCCGTAACACGGCAGAGTCCACTTTGGGTGCAGGATAGAAGGCACCCGCCGGAATGCGCGCAACGATTCTGGGTATACCGTACAATTGCACGCTCACTGCCAGGATACTCATGTCCCCGGGTTTGGCGACAATCCGCCGCGCAACTTCCTCCTGAACGGTCACGATCAGGCAGGAAGGTTGCGGACTGGCCTCGAGCAGATGGCGCAGTACCGCAGAGGTGATGTAGTACGGAAGATTAGCAACCACCTTGTAGGTTTCGCCAACACTCAGACGCAAACGGTCTGCCAGGTCTTCTGCGAACAGCGCCAGGATGTCACCCTGTATGATCTCGAGGTTCCGCGCATCACCGAGCACGTCCTGTAGCAGGCCGATCATATTCGGATCGATCTCCACCGCCAATACGCGGCGAACGCGCTCGACCAGCAGGCGCGTCAACGTCCCTGGACCGGGACCGATCTCCAGAACGATATCCTCTGCAGTCAGGTCCGCCGCAGTGACGATACGTTGCAAAGCGGCGTCGTCCACGAGGAAGTTCTGTCCCAACCCTTTGCGCGGTCGCAGCCCAGACCTCTGTAACCAGTCGATCACGTCCCGTCGAGTCTTCAACGATCACCGCCCTTCTCTCGGCCAATTCGGCAGTACCCAACGAATCTGGTCCCGCGACGGAGGATTTCCTAACAGATAAACGTCAACCCACCGGTACCACATGACCAGGTCATCATCACTATACCCCAAATCGACGCGCCGGCCCGTTATGCCTCCGCCGGTATCCGCTGCTTTTCCCGTGCCATACCCCGGCACGTAGAGCGAGGTGTTGAGCGCGATCACTTTGGGGTCCACGGCCACCACGCCACGATCGACCTGTACGCCGGTGAACGTGATCCCGTATTGCGGATGATCGGCTGATTTCCCTGACGTCGCTGCAGAGTACGAGGTAGCCAATGCCCTGATTTTTCGCCAGTAGGTGAGTCTGCCTGACTCGGTCTCCAGTTGCTGTGGAATAATCTTGGTCCCGTAGGCCATGATTTTGGTCTGTGGCTCACTCTCCAGCCATTCATCTTCCTCGCGACGTTCGACTTCCCGACCATCGTGGTAAACGACGTGGAATCGACGCTTCGAGACACCGTCCGCGCCATCTTGATCGACACGCTGGTTGTCGATCTCGATATCTTCAGCCGGCTGCCAGACGGTTTCAAAAGGGATGGTCTTTTGCTCGATAAGCGTGGCCCTGGATACCCGGCTCACACGGATCGCCATCCCGTCTTGGACAGCTGTTTCCTCCGTAGGTTGGACGAAATCGCTGCCGAACAGCGCGACACGCTGTTGTGCCAGTACATCGGATACTGTCTCGCCACGGCTGCGCGTGCTGAGAGAATAGCCATCAGCCACCAATTCGACAGACTTCGAACGCTGCAGATACACGTGCAACCCCGTCGAAACGCGGTTGCCGAGGTCAGGAGAAACGCGGTCCCCCAGGAAGACAATGATGTCGTGGTCACGCAGGGCCTCACCAATGGTCGTGGCCGTCGTGTAGATCGTCGTCGGTATCCCCCCGTCATCTACATAGAGAATCGCCGCCCTGCGGAGCACCAAACGTACCGGTGGGGGAGCAGCTCGCCGCCAGAGAGGGATTTCGGCGCCAAATATGTTTCGTTCCGTTGTCCCGTCTGGGGCTGGCCAAACGATGTCTTGCGGAGACGCGACACGTTCTCCGTTGACGAGAATCTCGTCATGTTCGGTGAATTGGATACCAACCTCTGCGAGGATCTCCGCCGGTGTACGCGCGTGCGTGTGGTGTGTACTCGATTGGCCATCGGCCTCGATCAGCACGGTGTGCGCTCTCTGTACTCCGATGACATCGTGAGCGTGCAGCGGCGCGTCGGCATCCGGTGTGACGATGTCGTCGACAGCCAACTGAAGGCCGGCATCGAGCAAAGCCCCGCGCACCGTCTTTTGATGGGTCACCCTGTCGTAACGATGCCCATCGAAGACGATTGTGACAGGCACACCGCTATGTTGATAGTCTTGCCACAACAACCAGAAAACGCCGAGGACGAGCAGTATTCCCAGGTATGGGAGATGCGACTGAATCACCCTGCTGGGCCATTGAGACCAATGTCTCCACGAGAAAGCGTGTTTCGGTGTTTCGTTCCGAGCCACCGTGCTACCCTTTCGGATGTCAAACTAACGCACCGGGAACCGGCAGAACAAGAAAGGGCGAGTCAAATCAACCCGCCCCCCAATACTTCAAACCTGAAAATGGTCGTGCACCCCTCTTCGACATGAACCATCTGCCTATATGCAGCCAGCCGACTCAAGCCAGGCACTCCCGCGACACCCAAGAGATACTGCTTACCGCTGCTTCCTTCCGGATCTGACGGGGTTCGCAGGCCCCTGCCGCGCAGGACCCAACTATCAATATCGCTTAACTCAGATAGAACAGAAGGCCCGATGCCTCACAGGGGAGTTCGGTCCCGTTATAGCGGATTACGGGTACAGGGCACCGCTAGCTCCCCACCTAGCACGACCGTGACTATGGTAACCGATGATCCGCCAAAAGTCAAGTGGCGGA
>CAZPTF010000105.1:10987-12087 GCA_964589015.1 uncultured Anaerolineae bacterium | reverse complement strand
AATGCCTGTTGGATCAGGGGAAACACCTCTGGGATTTCACACCACCAGGCCGCCGCGACGCGTTTTGGATTTCCGTTTTGGCTGTGCTATAATCTTCTTCCCTAGAAAGCCACCACTCACTCAGAAAATCGTGTACGACCGCATCACCAGGCTGACCGTGTGTGCGTGGCAAATCAAAGTCTTGCTCTCACTGGCACAGTGAGTGTGGAGGAATACCGTTTATGAACAAGAGACAGATCTTGCTGATCACGCTATTTGCAGTGTTGGTCATGAGTATGACGATGGGATGTGCACTGGCACAAATGGTGGCCCTGCAGGCTGCGCCGACGCCAACACCGACAAAAACGCCGCGACCAACGTATACGGCCACGCTTCCTCCAACATTGACGCCGACGCCCACCGACACACCGTTACCGCCAACTGAAACGCCCACGGTGACCCCGACTTTCACGCCGGTACCAACCGACACACCTACGGCAACCGATACCGCACGACCACGGCCACAAGTACCGACGGACACGCCGACACCGGAGCTGCCAACAGACACACCAAAGCCCTGGTGGCCCTGGGACATCGGCGGAATCAACTACTGGCCGAATGAAAACTTTTTCCTGACAATTTCTGCCTACGTGTACGACAAGGACAAGGATCCAGCCGTGGGATATCGCCTGCATTTGACTAACCTGACAAACGGGCAGACCGTACTCAGTGACCCATCGAGTCCTCTAGTCGGATCCTTCGACCCTGAAGAGCCGGGCGGCAAACCGCGCAAAAACGTCGAATGGTCCGCCATGGACGCTGGGGCATGGGCAGGCGAATGGGAGGTGTTCTTGACGGATGAGTCAGGAACACAGTTGTCGAACATTCAGAGTTTCTCCACAGGTGGAGCGGGGTCAGACCTGAACGCTGTGTTCTTCAATATTAAGCAGCAAAAAGTGGGACATTACGATTAGTCGACCGGACCCACTGCGCCATCCGTTTGCTGTAAACAAACTCGTGAGTCAGCGATTCGCTGCTCACCCGCTCCAAGGAGAGATGTTGATGCGATTTCGATCCAAACAGGTCTTTGTGATATTAGCGCTATCTGCCGTAGTTGCATC
>CAZPTF010000105.1:0-10887 GCA_964589015.1 uncultured Anaerolineae bacterium | reverse complement strand
CACACGCTTTCTCCACTTTATCGCATGTGACGCTCGATCCAGAGGGACTTATTGATGAAGCGACACTCAACCGTAATCATCGTGCTCGCGGGCAGCCTGGTCATCTTGAGTATGCTGGGATGTTCGGTGGGACGGCAGATCGTCAAAGGGCCGAACACACCGACCGCAACACCCACCGCCACCCGCCGTCCGACGTTCACCGCCACCGCCAGCGCGACGCCCTTGCCGCCGATGACGAACACGCCCCTGCCAACGAATACGCCGGAGGTGCCACCGACTGCCACGCCCACGAACACAGCGGAGGTCCCTCCCACCGAGACACCCAAACCGGAGCCTCCGACCAATACACCCAAACCAACGGAACCACCACAACCGGCACCTCCACCACCCACGGACACACCTGTTCCGGAGCCGGCTGCCCCCCCACCGACAGCCACACCGAGCACCCCGTATGTGGGACGCATCGTCACGGGCTTCCCGAACTGCGGCTCGACCGGCATCTTCGGCTACGTCAAAGACGCGGGGGGAGGTGTTGTCACAGATGCTTACGTCCACGTCTGGACGGACACCTGGGAGGGTGACTGGTCGAAGAGCAAAGGGGCAACGTTCGGTGGCGCCGCGGACAAGGATGATGATAACGACCGGAACTACGAGCTTGCGATTGCCGGAGTCGGTGTGGCTGCAGGCAGTTGGCACGTTGCTATCACCGATGGACGTAATCTGACTTTGCTCTCGCCTATTTATGAGATCACCACATCACAAAACTGCGAAGGTGACGGAGCAGTGCAGTGGGTACAAGTCGATTTCACAAAGAACTACTAGTCCTTCTGCTCCTGTCCGCCCTCGGCATCCGGCTTTACGGCCTGGACGCGCAGCCTCTGTGGTGGGATGAAGGATACAGCCTGTATGCGGCTTCCATGCCAATCGGTTCAATGATCGTCGAGACAGCGGAGGATATCCATCCTCCGCTGTACTACGCAGTGCTCCATGTCTGGGAAATGCTCGCCGGAACGACTCCGGTTTCAGTCCGGCTGTTGTCCGCGTTCATTGGGGTGCTCATCGTCCTGCTCGTCTTCACTGTCCTCAGACGTCAGGGTGCCCCAAAACTAGCTTGGCTGGCTGGCACCTTGGTTGCGGCTAATCCATTTCTGGTCTATTACTCGCAAGAAGTCCGGATGTATGCGCTCACCACACTCTTGGCGCTTATTTCGACCTGCTTGATGTTCCTCTGGCTGGAGGACCGCGTCGATCAGCCGCGGAAAAGCAACGTAGGGGTTCTCTTCGCATATCTCGCAATCACGGCAGCGACCCTCTACACGCATTACTACACCGTATTCATCGTGCTGGCGCAGACGATCTTCGTGCTCATCGCTTACCGCGCGCACAGCTTAAGACAGCGCTGGCTGGTAGGACAAGGGATTCTAGGCATTTTGTATCTGCCCTGGGTCGTCTTCACTGCCACCAGGTTGGCTGCCTACGTTGGTGGGAAGGTCTCCATCGAGCAATCGCATCCGCTTGGCCCGTTCGATTTCCTGGGACGACATCTGGCGGCATTTGCCGTGGGACATCTGCCGGCCGAGTGGGGCGACTTGTATTGGAGCGGATTGCTGTGTCTCGCCCTTGCCGTCCTGGGCGTCGTCAAGGGACGGCAACTGGTCGGGCGTAAGGCGGAATGGGTGTACTGGCCCATTCTGGTGTTGACTTCTCTCCTGGGCGCATTCATCATCAACCTGGTCTACCCGTTCAACCCGCACGGCTTCGAGCGGCTCGTGCTGTTCGCCACGCCCGCATACTGCATATTGGTCGCTGCCGGTTGTCTGTATCTGTGGCAGAAGCAGCGCTTCGTTGGCAGCCTGATCGTAGCTGTGCTGATCGCAGTGAGTGGAGCCGCCTTGTGGACGTTCTACGCCACGCCCAGATACGTGGATGATGACTATCGTCCACTGATCGCCCGCGTGAACAGGAGTGCCTGGTCAGCAGACGCAGTTCTCTGTCTCTATCCGTGGCAAATCGGGTACTTCGAGAGCTATTACAACGGCCAAACACCGCACCTCAAGTCTGCCTTCAAACAGGACTGGCCTGCTCGTCAAAGCGATCCGCACTTGCTCCCCACTTACCTCGACAAGCTCATGGCCGAATACTCGCGGGTGTGGTTTCCTGCCCACCAAACAGGGGGACGCATTCTGGAGAACGAGCTCGCTGCATACCTCGCAACAAACTACTACACCGCCGTCTCTGCGTGGGCGAATCCGCACACGAGGCTATTCCTCTTCACTGCTCCGGAGTTACTTACTGAATCCAGGGTATCTTACAACTTTGCCAATCGTGTACGGCTCATCGGACATGCCGTCGCACAGGAACCGGTACCGTCCGATGGAGGGGTTGTGGCCGTGGAATTGGACTGGCAGCGCATTTCCAATCTGGAAGAACCCTATTACGTAGGGCTGCGGCTGGTGGATAGTACAGATTACACGTGGGCTGAACGGTCGGCTGAACCGGTCGGCGGACTCAGACCCTTCTCGGAATGGTTGCCAGACGAGATTGTCTACGACCGGCACGGCTTGCTCCTCACGGCCGATACGCCACCGGGCGAATACCACGTCAAGGCAGGCATCTACCGGCGAAGTGATGGACGAGGCTTGGATGTGCTCAATTCGGAAGGCTTCCCAGCAGGCGTCGAGGCCGATCTCGGTACTGTGCAGATTACACTGCCACCCCAGGAACCCGCGCTCGCGCGCATACCGATCGCATTTCCCGCTGAGTCCGACTTCATCGGGGCGGACGGGGAGACCGTTCGCTTCCTCGGCCATAGCCTGGCAGGAACGAACTACACCCCCGGCGACGTGGTGGAGCTGGTCCTGTTCTGGCAGCCGATGACCATTCTCTCCCAGGATGCGGCAGTGCACCTTCAATTGACCGGTGCAGCGGGAGAGATAATCGTCTCGCAAACGAAGCCGGTCGTGTTCGGGCTGTACCCGATGGAGCAGTGGAAAGCTGGATACCCCGTCCGGGACCCACAGCGGATCATCATTCCGCCTGAGACGCCCGCCGGTGACTACACGATCCGGATCGGACTATCGCGAGGGGAAACGGGACAACCGCTCACCCACAGAGCGACGGGCCAGGATCTTGCCGATCTCCGGCGGATTGCGGTCAGTGGGGAACGTGCACATGACTTCACTTCACCCCAAGTGCCCAACACGCTGAAAGCAATCTGGGGAGACAGCATCCAACTGCTCGGCTACGGATCATTGACCGACAGTTATGCTCCGGGAGAAACGCTCTCCCTTCCGCTGTATTGGAAAGCGCTCGCCCCCATGAACACATCGTACACTGTCTTCGTGCACCTTTTAGATGAACAGCAGCGGATTCGTGGGCAGGTGGATTCGGTGCCAGGTGCCGGGACGTTGCCAACTACAAGCTGGGTTGCGGACGAATATTTGCAGGATAACTATTCGTTCTCGATTCAGGAGGACGCACCTGCAGGGACGTATCATCTGGAGATCGGGGTATACGATGCAACCAGTGGCGACAGGCTCTCCGTGCAATTGGAGGGTAAGCCGGAAAGCGCCGATCATGTGCTCATTCCAGTGGATATCGACGTCATACCCAAACAGGAGCGGCCAGACGTTGACAATTCGCCGTGAGGGGTCTAAAATGGCACCCACACCGTGGGATTTTTTTCACAAGAATATCTCATGCTCATTATCTTAAGCACCGTTCAAGGAGGGATTCTATCGTGAGTGAACGTGACCTGTTGATGATACCCGGACCCATTGCCTTCGATCCAGCGGTCCTTCGGGCCATGTCGAAGCCGACGGAGAGCCATGTAGCACCTTCGTTTATCGAAGTCTTCGGCAGAGCTCTGGAAGGTATGCGTGAAGTGTTTCAGAGCAGCAACGGTCAGCCCTTCGCCATCGCCGGTTCGGGCAGTCTGGCGATGGATATGGCGGTTGCCAATCTGCTCGAACGCGGGGACAGGGCGCTCGTCATCAGCACCGGCTACTTCGGTGACCGGATGGCTGACATCTGCGAGCGCTATGGAGCTGAGGTGACACTGCTGAGCGCACCCCTGGGGGATGTCGTCCCCCTAGACGAAATCGAGACTGAGCTCAAGTCGGGGTCATACAAGTTGCTGACGGTGACACATGTTGATACATCCACTGGCGTCGTCACGCCAGTGAAGGAGATCGCGCAACTCGCAGCGCGGTATGGTACCCTGAGCATCGCAGATGGCGTCTGTGCGACGGCGGGAGAGGAGTGCCGGATGGAAGCGTGGGGAGTGGATGTCTACTTCACTGCCTCGCAGAAAGCGGTCGGCGTGCCGCCCGGACTGGCCCTCCTCGTCGTCAGCCCACGTGCTATCGCAGCGTTCCAGGCACGCAAGTCCCCGGTCGCCAGCTACTATGCGGACTTCACGAACTGGTTGCCCGTTATGCAGGCTTACGAGCAGAGAAAACCCGCCTACTATGGCACTCCAGCCGTGAACCTGATCTATGCACTCGACGAGAGCATTCGGCAGATCGTCGCCGAAGGCATGGATGCGCGTTTTCGACGCCACAAGGTCATCGGGAACGCGATCAAGGCCGGACTGGCAGCGTTGGGCCTGAAAGAAGTCCCAGTCCGCCCCGAAGTCTCGGCGTGCACGTTGAGTTGCGCTTACTTCCCGGAGGGCATAGACGCGCAGTTGCTGGGCAAAGTCAAGGAGCAGGGAATTGTCTTGGCGGGCGGTTTGCATGCGGCGATCAAGGCCAGGTACTTCCGGGTGGGGCACATGGGAGCAATTACCGCTGGTGACGCACTCGCAGTTATCGCCGCCCTGGAAAAAGGCCTGACCGACCTGGGATACGCGGTGGAAAGAGGCTGGGGCGTCGCAGAAACGCAGAAAGTGCTGACAGAGCTGTAATCCGGTCCGGCGCCAAATTCGCCAGAACCGGATGATTCCAACAGACGGGACAGGATTTTGACAACCTGTCCCGTCTGTGTTACTATCCCCGACAGTCGTACGCACAAATTATGTGTCAAAATACAACAGAGATCCACAGCCATTGCGTCTTTGGGCTTCTTTTGTGGGACGTATTATTGCGACATGGACGAAGCCCAAAGGAAGGATAGAGGAGAAGCAGATGTCTGGCAGGCGAATCTGGTCAATTGCCATTATTGTTATCTTGTTAATATGTTTCGTGGCGGTATGCGCTGCTGCAACGGGTGGCGCAGTCGTATATCTGAATTCGGATGACAGACAGGCTGCGTCTCCTCGTTATAGCCACGCGAAAGATGCACCCCAAGACGTATTACGCCTCTACGCACAGGAACCGGTCACCTTGGATCCTGCGTTGGCCGGCGATGCCAATTCGACGGAAATCATCAACAAGATCTTCAGCGGGCTGGTCAGCCTGGACAAAGACATGGAGGTCGTCCCTGAATTGGCTGAACGTTGGGATGTATCGGACGACAACACCGTCTATACGTTTCATCTGCGAGACGGTATCCGGTTTCAGGATGGGACACCGATCACCGCCAACGACGTCAAGTATTCAATCGAACGGGCAACCGACCCCCGCACCGGTTCCAGAGTCGCCAGCAGTTACATGAAGGACATCGTCGGTGCGATGGATAAGCTGACGGGTAGAGCCGACGAAGTCAAGGGAGTTGAAGTCCTTGACGATCGTACCATTCGCATTACCATCGACCAACCCCGCGCCTACTTCCTGTCCAAACTGACCTACCATACGTTCGCAGTATTGGATCGCAAGAACGTCGAAACCGGCGGCGCCAATTGGTGGTCACATCCGAACGGTTCCGGTCCCTTTAAGTTAATTGACATGAGCAAGGATGCAATTGTACTTGAGGCCAACCAGCACTATGTGTTCGGCCCTCCGGAGATCGAGCAGGTTCAGTTCACGCTGCGTGGCGGTTCACCGATGACGATGTACGAGCAGGGAGAACTGGATGCGGTCATCGTCCCGTCATCCAATATCGAACAGGTTCTCGACCCGACCAACCCCCTGAGCAAAGATCTGATCATCGTTCCGTCACTGGATGTGTGGTACCTGGCCTTCGACACGCAGCAACCGCCGTTCGATGACGAGAAAGTCCGGCAGGCATTCGCGTATGCCACCAACAAAGAAGGCATCGCCAAGGTCTTGCTGCAGAAGACCGTCATTCCAGCGAAGGGGATATTGCCGCCCGGAATCCCGGGATATAACACCGCTTTGCGCGGACTGAGTTACGATCCGGAACTCGCCCAGGAAACGCTCCAGCAGTCCGGCTACCAGGAAGCCGCCGACCTGCCGCCGATTGTGTTCGGAGTCAGCGGCATTGGGGAGACCGATCCGCTTGCCGCCGCACTTACCGAAATGTATGTGGGAACATTGGGGGTGGACATCGAGATCAATCAGGTACCGTGGGATTCATTCCAGCAGGACCTGTACGATCACACGTTCCAGATGTTTATGCTGGGCTGGGTCGCCGACTATCCGGATGCGGAAGATTTTCTGGATGTACTGTTCTACAGCGATTCGGAGCAAAACCATTCGCGGTACAGCAACCCCGAGGTGGATCGGTTGCTCGAGGAAGCCCGCAGTGAACCCGATCACGAAGCGCGCATGAAGTTGTACCAACAAGCCGAAGAAATCATCGTGACGGAGGCTCCCTGGATACCAATCTATCACGGTACCACCTATCTGCTCGTGAAGCCTTACGTTGAAGGTCTGACAGTCACACCACAGGGAGAATATTACCTGCGTGAAGCTCACTTTGTGGACAACCCGTAGGCGCCAGCAGGAAGAGCACAGCGCAGCACACAGCCCCACGTGTGGCTTTGAATAACCATAGACCCGGAGATGCTCATGGCACCACTTCTGCAAGTAAAAGACCTGAGAACCCAGTTTTTCACTCAGGACGGCATCGTCCATGCCGTCAATGGTGTCTCTTTCCACGTATCAAAAGGGGAAACCTTAGGGATTGTCGGTGAGAGCGGCTGCGGGAAAAGCGTCAGCATGCTATCCATCATGCGTTTGATCCCTCAGCCTCCGGGAAAAATCGTTGGAGGCCAGGTGCTGTTTGAAGGCACCGACATGCTCCAATTGGACGAGGACGCGGTACGCCGGATTCGCGGCAACAAGATCGCAATGATCTTCCAGGACCCCATGACCTCGTTGAACCCCGTCCTCACCATTGGCAAGCAGATCAGCGAAGCGATCATCCTGCATCTGGGCATGTCGAAGCGCGAGGCACGGCAAAGGAGCATTGAGCTGCTTGAAACGGTGGGGATTGCCGATGCCGCCAAGCGGCTGGACGACTATCCGCACCAATTCTCAGGAGGCATGCGACAACGTGCCATGATCGCTATGGGCTTGTCCTGCAACCCGCAGTTGCTCATCGCCGATGAACCAACTACGGCCCTGGACGTGACCATCCAGGCGCAGATCATCGATCTGGTCAAGGAGTTGAAGGGCGAACTGGGCATGGCGGTCATCTGGATCACGCATGACCTGGGAGTCGTCGCCGGCCTGGCTGACCGCGTCATCGTCATGTACGCCGGCCATATCGTCGAGACGGCTGCGGTCCAGGCGCTGTACCAGGACCCGCGCATGCCGTATACGTTGGGACTGCTGCGTTCGATTCCACGTCTGGACGATGAGCGCAAGAGCAGGTTGACCTCCATCGAAGGGTTGCCGCCAGATCTGCTCAATCCGCCGCCGGGATGCCCGTTTGCGCCCCGCTGTCCGTATACCATAGAACGCTGTTTGGTCGAAAACCCACCGTTGGTGGCAACCGGTGCGGACGATCATCTGGCCGCATGCTGGATAGACGTTACGGATGGTCAAGACCCAACCAGGGTCAAACCTGCGCGAGCATAAGCGTCCGCGAGCGGAGATTCACATCAGCGATAAGGTGGGATTGAACATGGCAGACAAGGAAGCACTCGTCAGTATCGAAGACTTGAAGATGTATTTCCCGATCACGCAGGGAATCATCTTTCAACGCCACATCGGCGATATCAAGGCAGTCGACGGTATCACCTTCAAGATTTTTCCCGGGGAAACGCTCGGCCTGGTGGGCGAAAGCGGCTGTGGCAAATCCACAACGGGCCGGTGTATTCTGCAACTCTACCGCCCAACGTCTGGAAAGATCCTCTTCGAGCAGCGGAATTTGTGTGACCTGCGCGGTGAAGAGTTGCGCCGGATGAGACGGCGCATGCAGATGATTTTTCAGGACCCATACGCGTCCCTGAATCCACGCATGACGGTCGGACAGATCGTTGGCGAGCCACTGGAAGTCCACGACATTCTCAAGGGCAGAGCGCTCAAAGATCGCGTGCAGGACCTCCTGCATATCGTCGGGCTCAATCCCTATTTCGTCAATCGCTACCCACACGAGTTCTCCGGCGGGCAGCGCCAACGGATCGGGATTGCCCGTTCACTGGCTGTCCAGCCATCTTTCATCGTCTGCGACGAACCCATCTCGGCACTGGATGTTTCTATTCAAGCCCAGATCATCAATCTGCTCGAAGACCTGCAGGAGCAGTTTGGCCTGACCTACCTGTTCATTGCGCACGATCTGAGCGTAGTCCGGCATATCAGCAACCGTATTGCGGTTATGTACCTGGGAAAGATCGTCGAATTGACCGATCACAAGACGTTATACGCCAATCCTCTGCACCCTTACACACAAGCCCTCCTGTCGGCTGTGCCGATTCCGGATCCATTGATCGAGGAGAAGAGGCAAAGGATTATCTTGCAGGGGGACGTCCCGAGTCCCGCCAATCCGCCCCGCGGATGCAACTTCAACACGCGCTGTCCGGTCGCAATGGATATCTGCTTCGAACAGGAACCACCTTTCCAGAACGTCGGCACAGACGAGGATGAACACTGGGTCGCATGTTACCGGGCTTTCTAACGCATCGCCGAAAATCGAGATCACCGTGCACAGAACCACCGAACCCGTATGCCAAACAAAGCATACAACACTGAGACGACCATTGATACTGTTAGCCGCCTTCTGTAACCTGCTCTGCGTCGTGTCCCTGTCAGCGGGTTGTGCCAGCCATCCCGACCTGTCGGACACAATGACGCCATCCGTCGCCCCGGAGCAGCCGGCAGAGCACGCGATCTCTCCCGAGACGGTAGGTCAGCCGGAGGCGACAACTCCGGACAGATCCTATTTCGTCGAGGCGGGAACCTCCGTACCCTGCAGTTTCAACCCGCTACTGCCCGAGAACGACGCCGCACAACGAATCGTGGAGAATGTCTTCGACTCGCTCCTCAAAGTCAATGCGGAAACCGCCAATCTGGAACCGTCGCTGGCAACACAATGGTCTGTCAGCGAAGATGGTCTCACTATAACCTTTCACCTGGTTACCGACACACTCTGGCACGACGGTAAACCGTTCACCGCTGAGGACGTTGCATTCACCTTCGAGAGCATTCTGAACACATCCCTCGATACACCCTTCAAAGCGAACCTGGTTGGAGTCGACGAGTACTATGCCACCGCCCCGCATACTTTCGTCGTCACGCTCAACAAAGCAGACTGCTCGATGGTCGTTAGCCTGGGGCAGATCCCAATCATCCCCCAGCATCTGTTCACAATCGAGAATGATGACGGCTCGAGCGACACAGCGCTTATCGAAGATATCAGTTGGGAACACCCCATCGGGACGGGCCCGTTCAAGTTCACGGAGAGGTTCGCAACCGGGGAGGTGCATCTGCAAAGCAATGTGGGTTATTTCGGCGGTCCGCCCCACACAGCCGAGTGGGTCTATTTGCCATTTGCCGACACCCAACAGATTCTCAGCGGGTTACGTGAAGGGGAGATAGACCTTGCACAAATATCCCCACAAGAGGTCCCCTATTTTCAGTACGATGACCATGTGCAAATCGTGGCATTTCCCGATTCCGAATACTACGCGCTGATGATCAACTTGAAGCATCCGTTTCTGAATGACGTTAACACCCGGAAAGCGCTCGCCCATGCCATCGACCGGCAGCAGTTGGTCCAAAAGTCATTGGACGGGTATGGGCATGTCGTCGATTCCGCCTGGCTGCAGAATCACTGGACGAATACCCTGGCTGCCCCCCCGATGGACTATCGCCCTGAGCGAGCGAAGGAATTGCTGGGCCAGGCAGGTTGGGCGGACAGCGATGGGGACCACCTCTTAGATCGCGGCGGGAAACCCCTCCAGATCGACATCGCTGTCAACAGTGAGAACGAGTTGCGCAAACAGATCGCGCTTGCCGTGCAGCAGGATTGGATCGAGGTCGGCGTGTCAGCCGAGGTGCACTTTGTCGAATTCTATGCACTGTTGGAGAAACTATTCGCACACACCTTCGATGTAGCCGTTTTCAGTTGGCCGATCCATCCGGATCCGGATCAAAGTTTGTTCTGGGCATCCGAAGAGGCAGAGCTGCAACACGACTTCAACGTCATTGCTTACGCCAATCCTGCAGTGGACGAAGCGCTTCTGGAGGGATTGATTGCGCCATCATGTGATCCGGAAACGCGAGCTCGGGCATACCAGCAAGTCATCTCCGCCATTGAGCAGGACCAACCTTACATTTTCCTGTTCGTGCCACAGAGGATCATCGCAATCAACCGGCGGTTGGTGGGGTTGCGCCCCGGTCCGTACTCGAACCTGAACTGGAACGTCAGCGAGTGGGCCCTGGAACCCACCACGACAGATTCCTGACAATAGAACAAGTGGGTTGTGCCCCAAAAGCATGGATGTAACGAGACCTACGCGTTGCCACACCAGCTTGTCGCAAGCACCAGCCGTCCTCGAATGGTACACGATGCCCACGTGTCGCGGGCCGGGTACTCGAATGACGCCCGGCAGAGGTTCGTAGCGCACCAAACCGGCGCAATTGAGGCTCGACCGGCGAT
>CAZPTF010000104.1:0-12114 GCA_964589015.1 uncultured Anaerolineae bacterium | reverse complement strand
ACCCGAAGGTGTTGACCGTCTTCGGCGCATCAGGTATAATCGGACGCTATGAGAATACGTAGTCTATGGTCAGTTGAGAACAGGTCGCGCTGGGCGTGGCTTCTGCGGCTGGTGGCAGCCCTGGCGGTCATCGGAATCCTGGTTGTACCCCCGAAACCGATTGTCACCGTGGGACCGACGCACCAGGTTGTAACGACGAACCCGAAAATCGGCGTGCACACGCGGTTGACGGACGAGGTCGAGGAATGGAAGATCAAACGTACACTCGAAATGGTCCGCGAAATGGGTGCATCCTGGATTGTGGAGTACTTTCCCTGGGCCTATTATGAGCAAAAGCCAGGTGTTTACGATTGGGGACACCCGGACATGGTAGTCAAACACGCTCGTGCCCAGGGGTTGAAAGTCGTCGCGCGGTTGGGTCTGGTTCCGAAGTGGGCCCGTCCCAAGGATTCTTCCGACCTTTATCTGGGCGAGGAGCACTATGCGGATTTCGGTGACTTTGTAGCCGCTTTTGTGGAACATTTCAAAGGACAGATCGATTATGTGATCGTCTGGAATGAGCCAAACCTCAGCCTGGAATGGGGTATGAGACCAGTCGACCCGGAAGGGTATGTGGAGCTACTGAAGGTTGCCTACGAGCGTGCAAAGGCGGCGAACCCGGATGTGAAAGTGCTCGGTGGCGCGCTGGCTCCTACCCTGGCTCCTGAAGGCAACGAATGGGGAATGGATGACCTGGTTTTTTTGGAACGAATGTATGAGGCCGGCGCAAGTCCCTATTTCGACATCCTGGCTGTGCATGCGTATGGGTGGAAGTTCCCCTATGACGATGAACCTGCCCCTGATCGGATCGACTTCCGGCGGGTTGAGCTGCTCCGTGCGGTCATGGAGAAGTACGGCGACGCGGATAAGTCCTGTCTGATCACCGAGGGTGGCTGGAACGACCACCCGCGCTGGACGCGAGCGGTTCGTCCCAGCGAACGCATTGCAAATTCGCTAGGGGCCTACGAGATTGCTGCAACCGATTGGCCCTGGTGTGAGGGAGTTGCCCTGTGGGCGTTTCGCTACCCGTGGCCGGCGCGAACTTATCAAGACTATTATACGTTTGTGACGACCGATTTCGTCCCGAAGGCGATCTACCAGGAAGTCCAGCAGTATGCGCGGGACGTGCGAAGGGACTCGGGCTATGACCAGGCCGCCGCCAGGTAGGTCGCGACTCATTGCCGGGGTGGCGCTGGTGCTCGTAGTGGGCGTGGCGTTGCTGGTCTGGCAGGTCGGGCGAGGCGGCGGTCAGCTGGACCGCGCCTGGCAGCGCATCCAGGCTGACGGGCGAATTCGCGTGGGTATCGATCCGAGTTACCCGCCTTTCGAGCAGTTGAATGAGGAAACCGGAGATCTCGCTGGCTACGATGTGGATCTGGCACGTGAAATAGGGCGGAGACTCACGCTCGGTGTGGATTTCGTGCTCGTAGGCTTCGATAGCCTGTATGACGCAGTGCAGACAGGCAAGGTGGATGTAGTCATCTCCGGAATGCCCTACGATCCGAACTGGACTGAAGATGTGGATTTTGGGATGTGGTATTTCAATGCCGGGCAGTTTCTCGTGGTGAGGCAGGATGAGAGCGCTATCTCGTCCGTCCGGGACCTCATTCACCGGAATCTGGGTGTGGAGCTCGGCACGACAGGCGATTTGGAGGCGCGGCGACTCCAGAAGCAGGTCGATGACATCCATCTGAGTCCTTACCCGACATCGACGGCGGCGTTGAGCGCGCTGGAGTCGGGCGAGATCGATGCGGCACTCGTGGATGCGATCTCTGCCTATTTGTTCATTGCGCAGGGGGGGCACGTTCGCATGCTGGATGATGCAGTGCTGGATGAATCCTACGCAGCGGTCACGGCTCGAAAAAGCAGGCAATTGCGTGCCGCAATCGACGCGGAAATTCTCGAAATGAAAACAGATGGGTATCTCGACGCACTTCGCGATAAGTGGTTGCTGGAAAAGGGCTCTTGAGACCTCCGTTGCTTCTCCCCCTTTCTCGCTTTCAACAGGCTCTGCTATTTCAGCCGCGATGACAGTTGCCTGTGCTGGATATCGGTCAGAACCTCCATGAGCTGCTCGATGTTGAACGGTTTGTAGAGACATGTATGAGCGCCCAGCTCGAGAGCGGTTTCAATCGCCTGTTCCATCTCTTCTTGATGGCCCGTGATCAGAATGACCGGCAGGTTGGGATAGTGCTGTCGAATATCCCTGAGGACCTTTATACCTCCGACGCTGTTCAATTTCATGTCCAGCAGGACAATGTCCTCGCTCGCAGTGATGCTGCCCAATACCTCTGCGGGGCTATGTACCAGCGTAACTGAGAAGTCCTTGTGTCGCAGGATCTCCCCAAGAGTAAGACAGAATTTGGGATCATCATCCACGATCAGAATCGTGCGTTCTTGCTGCAGGAACGCGAGAAAATCGAGCAGACGCCTGATATTGAGTGGTTTACTGAGAGCGGCGATGACCCCCGCTTCCAACCCTTCCTGGACCAATTGATCGTCCGAATAAGCCGTCATCAGAACCACGGGCAGGTCCGGACATCGTGATTTGATATTGCGGTAGAGCGCCACTCCATTGACGTCCGGCATCTTGATGTCCGATATGATGAAGTCAGGGCGTACCTCATCCAGTTTCTCGAGTGCCTCCGGACCGGAATTCGCCATATCTGCGCGGTATCCCTTGGCGTCCAGGATATCAACGAGTGTCTTCGTCATGCTTGGGTCATCGTCCACGACTAGAATGTGCAGTATCTTCTCCACGATCATTGCTCCTGAGTGAATGTGGCGATGTAAATACCGTCCGTGTCCAAAACATGTCGTTGCGTGTGTGCGTCGTGCTGCCGTGACGAATGTGTACGATGAGCCAATTATACCATGTCTTCTCCTATCAGCGAAAAGGACGGAGAATCCCTTGAGAGTTCTCCGCCCTCGAGATGGTTGACGATATCTTGCTTAGCTTAAGGTGAAGTACTCGGACAGCCTCGGCGCAAATCCTGCGGCACGGAATTCGCCCGAATGGGGATCCTGCACATAGCTTCCGCGATACGCATGTTTGGCGATTTTGGACAACGCTTCGATCAACCAATCCACTTCCTCCGTGCTGTTGTAACAGCCGAAACTGACGCGGATGAGCCCGGGGATCTCACGTCTGTCGTTTCTGCGGATGGCCTGTTTGTTGGCTTCGACTTGTTCGGGCGGAACGTGCAGCAGTCGCAGAAGGTATGGATGGGCACAGAAGCAGCCGTTTCGTACGCCGATACCTGCCTCGTAGCTCAGAATCGCCGCGACCAGGTGGTGGTTCATCCCCTCCACGCCGACGGGAACGACGCCGAGGCGTTCGTCTGCGCACGCCGGATCGGTGGAGCCAAACACCTGAATGCCGTCGATTTTGGCCAGTCCGCTGAGCAGGCGTGCGGTGAGCTCGGCTTCGTGCTGCGCGAGGGCGTCCATGCCGATCTCCTCCATGCACAGGATCGCCTTGGCCAGGGCGACGCCGCCAACGACATTGGGGCTGCCCGCCTCTTCCTTGTCCGGCAACCCGGTCCAGTCGACTTCATCGGTCGTGACGATGCGCACGGTGCCCCCGCCAACGAGATCGGGATCACCCTTCAGGAAGGTTTCTTTACGTCCGATGAGCGCACCGGTACCGAACGGCGCGTACATCTTGTGAGCGGACAGTACCAGGTAGTCGATGTGACCGGCGTCATCGGGTGGGCGCATGTCAATCGCACGGTGTGGCGCGAGCTGTGCCGCGTCGACCAGGATCTCCGCCCCGGTGCGGTGTGCCTTCTCGGCGATTCTGTGGATGGGGTTGATGAAGCCGGAGACATTGGATGCGCCGGTCACGGCGACGAGACGCACATGTCCGGCGTGTTTTTTCAATAGAAAATCAAAATGATCTTCGTCCAGAGCTCCGCTTGCGTCGATGCCGATGTGCTCGATGCTTGCCGCGGCGCGCCACGGCAGGTCATTGGAGTGGTGTTCCATCAGGGTGGTCAGGACGATTTCGCCAGGGCCAAAGTCTATGCGGCGTGCGAGTTTGTTCAGCGCCTCGGTGCTGTTCTTGACGAAAATGACGGTGTGGGCCTCGGGGTCCGCACCCACGAACCGTGCGACGATCTCGTGGGCCTCATCGTAGATTTCGGTGGCGACCTGGCTCTTGAACCCCGTTCCGCGATGCACACTGGAGTACCAGTCCAGGAATTCGGTGACCTTCTCGACAACCGGGCGCAATGCGGGTGTGCTGGCTGCGTTGTCGAAGTTGACGTAAGGGCGCCGGGAGCCGTCCAGCAGCGGGACGGGAGTATCGATACCTACGATGTGCTGGCGGACGGTATCAATAGTCAACCGATCTTGTGTGTGAATCTTTTCATTCATCCTGTAATCATGTCTCCTTGAAAGAATTGGGTTGATGTGGCGTTGTGTATCGCCTGACATAGCTAATACCGGAACTCAGGCT
Source organism: uncultured Anaerolineae bacterium (assembly GCA_964589015.1). GTDB lineage: Bacteria > Chloroflexota > Anaerolineae > DAOTYC01 > DAOTYC01 > CAZPTF01. The sequence continues at coordinate 7,616 of CAZPTF010000104.1, read as the reverse complement.
GAAGAGCACCCGGGGCTTAGTACCGCACGGTGCCATTCGAGCCAGTCTGTATCATCTGAAGCGTGCTCACACGTTGAAACGGAAATGCACTACGTCCCCATCCTGGACGATGTAGTCTCTGCCTTCGAGGCGTAGCAACCCCCTGTCTCTAGCGGCAGAGAAAGAACCCAGCGCATCGAGATCGGTATAGGAGACAACTTCGGCGCGGATGAAGCCTCGTTGCATGTCCGTATGGATGCGACCAGCAGCTTCAATAGCCGGAGTGCCTGCTGGCAGTGCCCACGCGCGCACTTCTTTGCTGCCAGTCGCGGTGAAAAACGTGACGAGAGCCAGCAGACGGTAGCTGGCTCGTATCAACGTATCCCGTCCTGACTCGGACAGGCCCAGCTCCGCACGGTATGCATTGGCGTCTTCAGCCGGCCAGGCAGCCAATTCGGCCTCAACCTGGGCGCAGAGGACGACACAGGCCGACCCGTCTGCTTCCGCAATGCGACAGACCTCGTCTGAGATCACGCTGCCGTCGGGCAGGTCCTCTTCTCCAACATTCGCGACCAGCAAGCGCGGCTTCGCGGTGAGCACGTTGAGTTGGGCGAGCCAGACCTGCTCTTGAGGCTCAATCTGCAGTCGACGGATATGATTTCCGGTCTCAAGCTCACTGCGTAGTCTGTTGAGGAATGCCAATTCTTCGGTATATTCTCTCGGCTGAGCTTTCGCCTGGCCCTGTACTTTCTCTATGCGGCGCTCGATCGTCGCCAGATCGGCGAGAGCGAGCTCCGTATCAAGGATGCCGATATCCACGATGGGATCGCTGTCTAGCGAGACAGCAGGCACATCGCTGTCCTGAAAACAACGGACCACCAGAATGATGGCATCGGTATTTCGGATGTGCCCCAGGAACTGATTACCCAGCCCTTCGCCGTGGCTTGCACCCTTGACCAGCCCTGCGATATCGACGAATTCGACGGTGGCGGGAACAGCGCGTTCGCTACCTGTCAGCGCGAAGATACGCTCCAACCGTAAGTCAGAAACAGACACCACACCCAGATTGGGTTCGATCGTGGTGAAGGGATAGCTGGCAACAGGCACGTTGGCTGCCGTGAGGGCATTGAACAAGGTCGATTTGCCTGCATTGGGTAGTCCAACAATGCCGATCTTGAGACTCATCTCGTCGAGTCGCCTTTCTCTTACCCAGATGTTCAACCCACGGGCTGAAGTTCGATTAGATGGAGCAGGAACAGTGATAGGCTTGTGTCGCGCTTACACTTGCTCAATACCGCCCACGGGGGCAGTCCTATGGTAGGTCTCCGGGCGTATCCCGTAAGGTTCTCATGCCAGAAGAAACCACTCACGCGGAGATATCTGCTAACATACGGCACAACCAACGAAACTTGGCCGGTCTTTGCCTGGTATGCCAGTCAGATATCTGTTGGCGTAGCCTACTGAGCGGAAATGCCCGCTACCATGCGCTGCTTCTCTAAAAGTCCTGTGACTATTGTTGTCTGTAGGAATATGCTGAACTGTGTTGAATGCCGCAGGCACGCTGCTTCCCATTATATCATTGAGTGCTTTGCTGTGCAACCGTGGCGCCAACTCATGGTTGTGCCGGTATGGACATTTTGTCTATTGACACAATATCGGGAGGGGTGTACAATGGACATATTCTCAAGGGGGTGGAAATGGGCGTACTTGATGAAATACTACGCACCCTGTCGGGCGACGCTCCCGTGGCGGACATTCGGGTTTGTGCGTTTTGGACCGCGGTGGTTACCGGGAATGGATCGCGCCGGTGTGGGTTAGCTTCGACGTTGCACCCAGGGCAGCATGCAGGCAGGCCACTGGTAGCACAGAGTGGCGATCTCCTCGAGCGGAGTGCCAGGCAATTGGCTGAACTCGTCCGCTCGCAGAGCCCGCTCGAGGCGAGCATCGGGATGGCGGCGATCAACGCACTGATTCCCGTCGATAGCAGGTCTTACGTGGAGGCCAACGGGGCCGACTTGGCTATGGAACGTGGGCGTGGGCGAAGAGTCGCGGTAGTGGGACATTTCCCGTTTGTCAGCGACATTCGTACGGTCGCGGAAACCTGTTGGGTGCTCGAACAGCGACCGCAACCGGGAGATCTGCCGGCAGACCGTGCCGGGGAGATTCTTCCACAGGCTGACGTTGTCGTGCTGACGGGTACTTCCGTGATGAACCATACCTTCGACGACTTGATTTCGTTATGCTCACCGGATGCATTTGTGGTTGCTCTGGGACCGAGCACACCTCTCTCCCCAGTGTTGTTTGATCGTGGGGTAGATGTAATCGCCGGTACCTTCGTGGAGGACATTGACATGACGCTGCGATACATCAGTCAGGGTGCGATGTTCAGGCAGGTGAAGGGTGTGAAGTTCGTGAGCATGCCCGCGGTCCGATGACGGAAAGACCAATAGCGTTGGAATATCAGATACTCAGGAGAAGAAAATGGTTGTAGAAGCAGATGTGCGTGAGGCGCTGAATACGGTGATGGATCCCGAGTTGCAGCGTAGCATCGTGGAACTCGGCATGGTGAAAGACCTGCAGGTGTCCGGTAAGCGGGTTTCTTTTGTGTTGGCGCTCACGACTCTGGCGTGTCCACTGCGCGAGAAGATCGCCAACGACGCTCGTGCAGCAATCGCCGGGTTGGACGGGGATGTGGATGTCGCGATCGAGCTCAGCGAAATGACGGCAGCTGAGCGTACCAGGCTCATGGAGAGCTTGCAGCACGGAGCGGCAGGGCAAGAAGAACAGCCTCTTGCCGCGCATTTGAACGACATCGACAAGATTATTGCAGTGATGAGTGGCAAAGGCGGCGTTGGCAAGTCGTCCGTAGCGGCGATGTTAGCCGTCACACTGCGCAAACAGGGGTATCGAGTCGGACTGCTGGATGCGGATATCACCGGTCCCAGTATCCCGCGGATGTTTGATGTGAGTAGCCGGCCGGGTGCCAGCCCCTTGGGAATCATTCCCGCTGAGACCTCCACCGGCATCAAGTTGGTTTCGATCAATCTGCTGTTGCCTCACGATGATGATGCGGTGATCTGGCGGGGGCCGCTGATTTCGGGTGCGATCAAACAATTCTGGGAAGACGTCTTCTGGGGTGACCTGGATTACCTCATACTCGATCTGCCTCCCGGCACATCGGATGCTTCGCTGACCGTCATGCAGTCGATTCCGCTCAGTGGAATCGTGCTGGTCACTTCGCCGCAGGGACTTGCCGATATGGTCGTGCGCAAGTCGGCTCAGATGGCCGTCAAATTGAACGTACCGATCCTTGGCCTGATCGAGAATATGAGCTATGCTGTGTGTCCAAAGTGTGGCGAGCAGATCGAAGTATTCGGTCCCAGCGTGTCAGCTGAAACCGCAAAGGTGTTGGGCGTGCCGTTGCTGGGCCGGTTGCCGCTGGATGCGGAGCTGGCTGTGCGTTGCGATTCGGGGCGCGTGGAATCCCAACCCACGGAGGCGTTCGCGCCGGTCGTCGCGCAGATTGTGGAGCGGGTTCCCGAAACGAAGTGCAGCCCGGTGTTCGGGCATTCCCATTAGGCTGATCGCGAACGTCGAATCGCTCGAAGCTGCCGCATAGGGCGTTTTGCGACGGCACGGTTCGCTGGCGAAGTGAGTGAAGCTGTTTTCTGGAGGGACGGCCCAGCGGACCGTCTCTCCGTAGTTCTGGGATGTGTGATGGGCAAAACCACGTGCGTGTTGATCGGTATGCTGCTTCTGGTCTGGCTAACCGTTAAGCCAGCCATTGCGCTGTCACCACGCGGAAGCGAGGCCCTCTTGTGGGAGGAGCTGAACGCCGGTATCCCGGCTGTGGCCGGAATAGTGGCCCTTGCGTGGGTGCCGGTGGATCCGCGGGTCGTGTATGTGGCGACGGCTGATCCCGCAGGGTTCTTTCGGTCCGACGATGGGGGGCTTCATTGGCAGCCTGTGACCGGTGTTTGGGATGACATCGGTGTGCTCTCCATCGCAGTGAGCCCGGTTGATACGGCTATCGTCTACCTGGGAACGGTCAATGGTCTCTATCGGCTCCGGATCGATGCCGGCGTGGGAGGGGAACGTATTCGGACAGCGCAGCTGGATCGGCTGCTCGACCGTGAGATAGTGTATGCGCTGCTATGTTTTGGCGGACAGGATATTCGGGTATTGGCAGGAACGGAAGGGGGAGTGTTCCTGTCAATGGATGGCGGTGGAACCTGGGAACGCAACCCGGCAGTTCCGAGCGCTGTCCTCTCGCTTGCCCGTGATGACCGCGCCGGTGGGTGTTCGTGCATCTATGGGGGGACGGTAAGTCAGGGTGTGTGGGTGTCCTGCGATGATGGCTTGACGTGGGAACCGGCAGGAGGCCTCGTCGCGGACGAAACGATTCCGGCTGTTCGTGTTGGGAATACAGGGAAGGTGTATGCGTGGGCGGGACATACGCTGTTTCATGCGGAACCTGCCGGCAGTTTACCCGTGCAATGGCAGCCGGTCGTCCTTCCGGCGGGATGGGAGCCCTTTTCTTTTGCGTTGGGCGAACCGCTTGCGGAGTATGAGATGGCCGGCCGCCGTGAGGAATGTACGGACCGTCTCTACGTCGGAAGCCGTGGGAGGGGAGTGATCGTCGGTGAGAAGCCCTGTGCCACGGAGTCGCTGTGGCGGCAGAATGTGGGTGGGTTGCGCTGGGCAGATGTGACGTGTCTGGAGGCCCATCCGACAGATCCCGAGGTAGCTTTCCTCGGGACGCAATTCTATGGACTGTATCGCACGGATGACGGCGGTGTCACGTGGAGAGCGGCGAGCGTGGCATCGGGCCGGCGTACGGTGATGGCGTTGGCGCAGCATCCGGTCGACAGTGAGGTCTGGTATGCAGGAACGTTGGCTGGCGTGTACCGCTCTAGTGACGGAGGCCAAAATTGGGAACCGTTGACAGACAGCCTGGGACGCTTGATGGTACAGGGGTTAGCCATCGATCCCGTCCGGCCTGAGCAGATCTACGCGGCCACGCAGGTCGGTGTATTCAGAAGTGGCGACGGAGGAACCACCTGGCAGTGGTGTACCGAAGACCTGGGTAAGATCAATACGTTCAACGTCGTGACTGCCACCGGCGTTCAAGCAACGACGGTGTATGCTGGGAGCTGGGGGAACAATGTGCTGCGGAGTGAAGACAACGGACGTTCGTGGACGCCGATCCACAACGGATTGGAAACGCTGTCCGTACATGCATTTGCCGTCGATCCGGAGGACCCGGCTGTGCTCTATGCAGGGACGGTAGAGCATGTATTCCGGAGCGATGATGGCGGCAATTCGTGGCGTGTATCCGGCGATGGGATGCGTCCGGTCCTCACCACGTTTGCCCTGGCTCTCGATCCGCACGTGCGCGGACGGGTCTATGCCGGGACCACGGCTGGTGTGTACCGTTCCGACACGGGCGGTCTGAGCTGGACCTTTTCTTCTGCTGGACTCGGCGAGATCACGGTCAATACGCTCGCCGTGGACCCCGTGCGAGAAGAAGTCGTCTATGTGGGTACGGAGCATCGCGGGATGTATCGCAGCGACGATGGTGGAACGCACTGGACATCATGGGGCTTGCGTGATTCGAGCGTTTATGCCATCGTGATCGACGATACGGGTGGCATCTGGGCGGGCACTGAACAAGGCGTTTTCAAGGCCAAGACGCGGTGATTGGCTCAGGGAACACAACACGGATGTTTCTGACCTGTAGCGACTCGAAGCGAACACCACCGTGATAGGGCGGCAGACGGGGAGAGGATCGAATCTCGATGGTGTTCTGACCGGTCACAAGCGTGCCCGGGGGAATGTGCACGTCCACAGTAGTCCATGCAGTGGCAAAGTCCGGTCTCACACGCCGTGGAATCGTCTGGGGTACCAGTGGCTTACCGTTGATCTGCAGCAGGTTGCCCAGTTCTTCGACCTGCATGATCTCCATGCGTATGCCGGTGTGTTGCTCCCAGATGGATGATTCCATCCCGAGCGGGGAAGGAATGTAGAAATGTCCGGTCCATTGGCGGCAAGGGGCGGTTTCACAGTGCAGCGGGCTCCAGCCGGGATTGACGTGAACGGTGTCTCCCAGATGGACGATGACGTCCGGCGCGAGTACCTGGACATGGTCGATGCATACAGGTCTCTTTGGTCGAAAGGTTTGTGCGGGTTTGGGCATGGCAGCGAGTGCCTGGTAGGCGGGGCGAGGAGTATATCCGTCGCCGCAGATGCTATAGCCGGTGATGTCGGGTTGATCTGCCACGGCGCTGAGATTCCAGACGGCCAGCAGATGGAGCCACGGCCAATCCCGTTTGGCCAACTCGAAAGCACCAACCAGATACTTGGCTTGATCGTGCGGTGTGACTTGCTGCCAAAGTTTGGATTCCGGAGCAGGTGTGGTAATCCAGCCCACCTCGGTGGCCCAGACGGGTGTGGCGGCATCGCCGTTACGCTCCATAATCCGGCGGGTTTCGCTGAGCCGCGCGAAGTTGAGGCTGTCGTGGCCACCGGCTGGATCGTCCGGCGGATAGGCGAACCCGTATGGGTGTGCCCCAAGGGCGTCGAAATGGCCGAGGACACCGTGGTCGTACATGAGCTGTAAGTAGAGACGGTCGTCCATTGCCTGCCGGCTGTTCTCGTTCGTCGGCGCCAGTCCGGCGCTGACGACCTTCACCGCGGGGTCGATGGTCTTGACGGTTTCGTAAGCATGGATCAGCATGTTGCTGTAGGCGGCGGGGTTGGGTGGTCGCCCTCCCCATTCGGTGGACAGATTTGGCTCATTCCATATAATATATGCTTGAACACGGTGCTGGTATCGTCGTGCGATTTCGTCGACGAAAGCGAGATATGCCTGGAGGCTGATTGGGTTGTCATCGTCGACCGGTGTCTGCGCCCAGTCCGGGGGATGGTCGAGGCGCAAGGCCAGATTGAGCCCGTAGTACTCGCAGGCCTGAACCAACCAATCTGCGTACTCCCACAATCTGCGCTCAGGTGCTGGGGCAACCTCGCGCCATTCGAGGAGCTGGACGATCCAGGAGAAACCCGCGTTGCGGGCCAGGCGGAGTGTGGTGTCGTTGGCGCGGATCGTGTGGGCGCCGAGCTGTAGCTCGCCGGATTGTCCCATGCTTGAAGCGGGGAATGCAATTCCGACGAAACTCATGACGAGTGCACATAAGAGCGGTAAACGAATCATCATGGTGCGATGCTCCCTGAACCTCAAGACTACTTGAGAACGGAGGAGAAGTCAAGCATTCGGGAGGTTGGATTTGGAGTACAACGAAAAAGTACTGGCGCACTTCTATGAGCCGCAGAACGTCGGTTACATCGAGGGTGCGGACGGTGTGGGAAAGCTCGGTGATGCTTCATGCGGCGATGTCTTCACTATGTTCATTGCGGTTGATGGGGGACGAATCACCGACATCAAGTACCTGGTACAGGGGTGCGGGGCAGCGATTGCGACATGCAGCGCGGTGTCGATCCTTGCGAAGGGGATGACTCTGGAAGAGGCGATGCAGTTGGACGACGATGATATCGCAGAGGAATTGGGCGGCTTACCGCTGGAGAAGCTGCATTGCTCGAATCTCGCGGCGACCGTGCTGCACCGTGCGATCACCGACTAT
>CAZPTF010000103.1:0-12240 GCA_964589015.1 uncultured Anaerolineae bacterium | reverse complement strand
GATTTCCTGCCCGCTTTCAAGGCTGCAATCCCCTGTAATAGACTGACTTCCGACGGGTTCTTTTCCAAATGCATGCTTGCCCCCCTCTTTGGAAATAGACATGGGAATCAATAACTTCTTCTTGTATACTCGCCCATACCTGCGCTCCAGAGATTATAGCACGATCAATTCATAACAGGCAACTGGGGAGACATCCAGAGAGGACGTGTGCGATGAACCGAGACCAGACCCTAAGCGAACAGTCATCGAGTGCCATGCCAGATATGCCCGCGGAATTACCACAGCGGATTATCACTCTGGCGATGGACGCATCGATCAGCCAACTGGTCAATGCAATAGCTCACCAAATCAACAATTCGCTGACCCCTATCTTGGGGTATTCGCAGCTACTCCGCGAGATCGGTATGGCGGGACCGGACAACGATCTGTATCTCCAACGCATCTCCGGAGAAGCGGAGAACCTCACTCAACTCGTGCAGAATCTACTCGCTTTCACTCGTAGACGAAATACAGGACCAGAAATGGTCCACATCAATGCACTGCTCAAGGAGGCAGTGACCCTCCAGACATACGAGATCGTGAAGCGAGATATTGCTGTCCAGCTTGATCTCGCTCCTGATCTCCCGCCCACCATGCTGAACCCATTCCAGACGCAGGTGGCGTTCCTGAACATCATTCAGAATGCCTTCCAGGCGATCGCAGAACGCGGTACAGAAGGGACTATCACCATTCGCACCGGACAGGTCCAGAGCACGGCGGAGCGGGAGACCTGTCTACTGGTTGAATTCACGGACGATGGCCCTGGCATGCAACCGGAAGTCAAAGATAAAGTGTTCGAGCCGTTCTTCACCACCAAAAGCGATGCCAGAGGCCCGTTGCCGGGCCTGGGTTTGACTGTCTGTCGCCATGTGATTGGAGAACAAGCCGGGAAGGTTTCAATTCAATCTGCGGTAGGGGAAGGGACAAGTGTCTTCCTTGAACTGCCGGTCAGACGATTGCCCCTTGGCTCCTTGACTGATTGACGCGTGCTGGACTGCGGATCACAACCGGACGTGAGCGAGTTGCCTTTCTCGTCCCCTGCTAATCCGGCTCAGAGTCCTTTCACGGCCTGCGCGATTGCCGCAATGTGTGCAGGCGTACTTCCGCAACATCCGCCAACAATTCGCGCGCCCGCCTCGACGAACCGGACTGCGTACGCAGCCATCTCTTCCGGAGTGGTATCGTAGACGGACTGCCCTGCTTCCAGGCGAGGCAAACCCGCGTTCGGTTTTGCAATGAGCGGTTTACCGGGAAGCACGGCGGACATCTCCTGGATCACATGAAGCATATCGTCAAGGGTGGCACCGCAATTACCACCCACGGCATGCGCACCCTGTGCAGTCAGTTTCTCGGCGGCGTTGCCTGGCTTCACTCCCATCATGGTACGTCCGTGCGTATCAAAACTCATCGAGCATAGGACCGGCAGCGACGACACCCGCTTGATCCCTTCAACAGCCGCAAGTATTTCGTTCAAATCGCTCATCGTCTCAATCCAGAAGCAATCGATACCAGCTTCCTGGAGATAGCCGGCTTGTTCCGCATACACCTCCACTGCGCGTTCGTATGACAGTGGCCCGAGCGGCTCCAACAGCTCCCCCGTCGGTCCCATATCAGCCACGACGACCGCGTCATAGGGAGCAGCTGCCTCTTGTGCAATTTCCACGCCGCGCAGGTTCGCTTCCGCCACGAAATCCTCGCGCCCCGCACGCGCCAATTTCACGCGATTGGCCCCAAACGTGTTCGATAAAACCATCTCGGAGCCCACCTCCAGATATGACACGTGCAAAGCTTTGATCACGTCTCTGCGCGAGACATTCCATTCCTCGGGAATCATTCCTGCAGTGAGGCCCGCCGCCTGGAGCTGAGTACCAGTTGCCCCGTCAGCTACCAGAACGCGCCCGTTTTCCAGACATTCAGTGAGTTTCGAAGACATTGAATTACTCCTTATTCAACAATTGTAGGGGTACCGTAGACCAAACGTACAGAAAACTGCTCAAGAGTGTGATATAGTATAATCACAATAGTGGCATGGTTCAAGAAAAGAATAAGGTTTAATGTCTACTCGGGGAGCACTTGCAGCGGGCAAGTTGCTAAAACAAACAGAACTCATGCCACTTGAATAAACTCTTCTCCTCCTTTGTGCGTAGAGCCGGGGTAATCCCCCGGCTCTTGCCTTTAAGAGCGTCAACTCGATCTATCACGAAACCCGCTTGTAGACTATTCTAACCGCATCAGAGAAAAGAGCAAAATCTATACCCTATGCAATCCGCCACGGATGGGCATACACGCGAAATCGTCGACCCTGCGCATATCCGATGAGCGTGATGCCCCACGCGTCGGCTAACTCCACAGACAGCGACGAAGGTGATGTTCGCGAAATTACAATGGGCACGCCCATCTGCGCAGCCTTGCGCAGCATCTCGGAAGTAACACGACCCGACGAGAGAATCACTTTTCCGGTGGGGTCGATACCCTGCAACAACATTTCTCCACGAAGTCTATCTAACGTATTATGTCGCCCAATGTCCTCGACAACAACCAGTATCCGTTCACCATCGCTCAATGCCGCCGTGTGAATCCCCCGGCTTCTGCGATAGGAGTCCGCTCTGGCATTGAGCTGTCCGGCAAGCCTGGTCACCCGCGCAGGTGAAAGCGCTATCCGAGAGGTAATCGGTCCGCCGACCGCTTTCAGATCCGCAAAAGTCATACCTCCGCCACATCCTGATGTAAGCACCCGTGAAGGAGGGACGTTCACTTCGTGCGCCAAACGAACCTCGGCCATCCCCTCCTCCATACAGACGCGCAAGAGCAGTACATCATCCAGGCTTTCTATCAGTCCTTCGGACAGGAGAAAGCCCAATACCAAAGCATGCAGACGTCCGGGGCTACACACGACTGTGACCAACTCACGCCCGTTGACATACACACTCAAAAGCATCTCGTTGATGATATGCCCAACTACCTGCCGCGCTTGCCCATCCTCGACAAGCACATATTCCAGCGTCCCGGTTGTGGATTCGTTGTCCATTCATCTCCTCATCCAGCAAGCTTTTTTGAATCCTGTTAGGAAATAGGGCCTCGCAGAAAATACATCAGTCCTGCAGATGCCGGATTGCGCGACTATACGACGCACTGATCTCAGCACCCATCAACAGAATCAACGCGGTCAGATAGAACCACACCATCAGCGCAATAATCGTGCCCACTGATCCATACACCAGATTGTAGCGGCCAAAGGTGGCGACATAGTCAGTGAACAGACGCTTCGCCTGCTCCCACACCAAACCCGCCACCAAAGCTCCCGGCCAGATATCCAGAAAACGCACGTTCATGTGTGGGAAGATCCAGTAAATGGCCGCAAATAACAAAATGCTGGACACATAGGGGATGATTACCACAACAACATTCCAGGGTCCCAGGCTTACCCCCCACTGAAACGCAAGAAAAGGCAGAATGACGTGACGGACAAAGCTGACAATCGCTGTGATGACAAAGGATAGACTGGATAGAAATCCAATTGCGATGATAACCAGGATGGCGATGAGCTTACTGCGCCAGTAAGGGCGCAGTACCTGTACATCCCAGATACGATTCAGCGAACGATCGATCGCCGAAAATACGGCAGAAGCCGACCAGAAAAAGGCCACGATAGCCAACAGCCCAACGGTATTGCGATAGCGAAGGATCTGCGCCATGTTTCCTTCGATTAACGCGACGGCTGTAGGGGCGTTCACCTCGACAAAACCCAGGACCTGGCGCTGCACCGCCGTTGCCTCCAGAAAATAACTGCCGATGGTGATAAGCACCAAAACAAGCGGGAAAAACGAGATCAATCCGAAATAGGAAATGGCTGCCGAGCGCATGACACCATCATGCTTGTCGAAACGACGCACCGCAGAAACAAACACGAGAAACCACCAGTGTGAGATCCTGTATATACGGTGAACTAACCATTTGCCCCCCGAAAGGGTCATAGAGAAGAACCGCACCACGCGCCCGCCCAACCGGAACACAGACCGCACGAATCGTTGGACTATACCCGCACCACTGGCGAACAGATCTGCTCCCCTCTGGCACATTTTGGCAGTCTCTTTCCGCCCAAACAGAGATGTCTTCACAGGCCGACCATCGCAGCAAAACTGGAGCCGAACGAAGCAGGAGGCAAACCAAACCATTCCGCTACCGTCGCCGCCACATCCGCAAAGGTCTGCCGCACACCCAGATCGACACCAGGCATGACGTGTGGCCCATATACGAGCAACGGAACATATTCCCTGGAATGATCCGTACTGGGCGTTGTGGGATCGCAGCCGTGGTCTGCGGTAACGATCAAGACGTCGCTGTCCTCCATTGCTGCCATGATTTCCGGAAGCCGGAAATCGACGGCCTGCAGTGCAGCAGCATAACCCCGCGGATCATTCCGGTGCCCATAGAGCATGTCGAAATCCACCAGGTTGGTGAAAATGAGCCCTGGACGCCCTTCGCGCATGTATGTCACCGTCTGTGTGATACCATCCATATTGTTCGTGGTGTGCACCGAGCGCGTGATACCACGATGCGCAAAGATATCCTCGATCTTGCCTACCGCACTGACCTCGTAGCCCGCTGCGACCAGGCGGTCGAGTAAAGTAGGCTCCGGCGGGGGGCAAGAGAAATCGCGCCGGTTCTCCGTACGTATGAAAGCACCAGGCTCGCCCAGAAAAGGCCGCGCTATGACTCGCGCTATGCGGCGTCCATCTTCCAGCAGCGCAAGAGCAACCCGCGACATTTCATACAGATCGTCCAAAGGGATCACCTGTTCGTGAGCAGCGATCTGAAATACGCTATCGGCGGAGGTGTATACGATCGGGAACCCGCTGCGCAGGTGTTCTTCGCCCAGCTCCTGAATGATGACCGTTCCCGAAGCCGGGTAGTTGCCCAACGTCTTCCTGCCGATGCGCTGCTCGAATTCATCAATTACTTCCGCAGGAAAACCATACGGATAGGTAGGAAAAGGTATGGGAGAATAGATGCCCGCCAGTTCCCAATGGCCGGTCGTTGTATCCTTACCCGCCGAGGCTTCCGCCATTTTTCCATACGCGCCCAACGTCCTGGCCTCCGGTGGCACACCAACGATGCGTGTGAGATTGCCCAACCCAAGCATACCCAGATTAGGCAGAACTAGCCCCCCAACAGCCCGCGAAAGATTACCGACTGTGTTGGAACCCGCATCGCCATATCCGGCAGCATCACGCAACTCACCGACCCCAACACTGTCGAGAACAATCAAAACGACTCGGCGTACCACTACTCACACCTTTCTACAGCTCGCCTTATCTCCGGCATAATGCGCTCCAATTCGCAGCCATCAAGCGCTGTGAGAGATCCCGAAACCTTCGCATGGATATTTTGGGCTGCAGTATACAATATATCACAACAGCACAGCACCTGCAAACATACGGTGAGTGGCGGCACCCAGTGGCGGGACCGTTTGTCGCTTCATGGGATTCGGTGTAAGATAGGCACGCGTACCAGCACATTTCGGAGGAATTCCATGTCCACGCAGCGCATTGCTCTATTGCAGGAAAGACTCATCAAAGAAGAGTGGGATGCGTTCGTCGTCTCGACGCCCGAGAACCGCTGCTACCTGAGCGGATTCACCGGTTCTGCAGGGTTTCTGCTCATCACGCCGGATCAGCGCCTCTTGCTGACTGACTTCCGCTACATCGAACAAGCGGAACACGAAGCACCCGATTTCACCGTAACCAAGCTCACCAACGGCTTCGCCTCCCAATTGCCCAACTTGATCGACCGCTATGATTTGCGCACCATCGCGTTCGAAAGCGCGAACGTCACCGTTTCCGAATACAAAGATTGGGAAAAAGCAGCTCCGAATGTCCACTGGCTCCCCACGCAGGAAATTGTGGAAGCACAGCGAGTCACCAAGGAACCGGTGGAACTGGCAGCTATCCGGCAGGCAGCTCACCTGACTGACGATGCGTTTACGCACCTCATCGCGTTGTTACAGCCACGGATGACGGAACTGGAGGCCGCCTGGGTATTGGAGAGCTACATGCGCACCCATGGCGGAGATAAAGTCGCCTTCGAGTTGATCGTCGGCTCAGGGCCCAACGGCGCACAGCCCCACGCTACCGCGTCGAGACGACAGATCCGCCCAGGCGAGGCGATCGTAATCGACATAGGGACGGTCGTCGCGGGCTATCATTCCGACATGAGCCGGACACTATGTCTGGGACAACCCGACGGACAGTTTCAGGAGCTCTATCCAATCGTGCTCGAGGCCCAGGAAACAGCGGAAAGAACGATCAAACCAGGCATGACCGGACAGGAGGCGGATCAAATTGCGCGAGACATCATCACCCAGGCCGGATGGGGTACTGCGTTCGGGCATAGCCTGGGGCATGGTGTGGGATTAGAGATTCACGAAGCACCGCGGCTGGGGCCGGCATCCACTACCGTGCTGCAGCCCGGCATGGTAGTCACAATCGAGCCCGGGATCTACATTCCGAATTGGGGGGGTATACGCATTGAGGACCTGGTCGTGATCACGGAAACGGGCTGCGAAATACTGACGCGCTCTCACAAAGAGCCAATCGTCCAATAGCAGCCCATCAATGCACTGATGCGCTATTGGCACTACTCTGTCGCTGATCTCGATATACCAAATCCGCAAGCAACCCGCCAGCCGCAGCCTGATAACGTTTCCGATTAGTCGTCCGGCAACAACTTTCGCTCGTAGACGATATCGCCCAGATCGACATTGCCGGTAACCCGCACCGGCTGCGGCGCGAACAGTTCCTTGCGGACAAGCGGCGCTTCGAACGTAAGGACGTACTGGCCGGGGGGAACCACGACGCGGAACCGTCCGTCAGGTGCGGTCGTGAAACCCAGCGGGCCGATCAGCACAACACCAGCGTCGCGACTGGCCAGACTCCCGCCTTTATCGCCAACAGGCTCGCCCTTCGGCCCGACCAATCGACCGGAAACTGCGAACCCGTGCTCCAGATGCAAATCAACCCCCTGTAACTCCTCACCTTCGGTCACCTCGATAACATCCGCAGCATCGAGTGCCCTGATATAATTCTGGTTATCGTAGAACTGTAGAACGAAATTGCGCCGGTCCATGTGGTCACGAAATGCCAACAGATATCGGCCAACCGGCAACACGGCGTCATATCCACCATCCGGACCTGCCACAACGGCCCGCAGGGCTTTTTCCCCGCGCCGGTCGAGAAACTCCAGATTCACCCCGGGCAGGGTCTCGCCAGCACGGCCCCAAACAACCCCGCTGACCGCACCAAGACCGGGCGGCAGGTCAGCCCGCTGCACGCGGGTACCTGCCCCCCACACGGGAGCCACGTCACCAGCGGAGGGTGGCACGAAAGCCTGTCCGCCCTCCGGCACAGGCATGACCGGCGGCGCGAAAGCCTGTCCACCATCCGGTGGAGGCATGATCGGCGGCAGCGCAATCGTCGTCGCTACGGGTTCCGCACCGGCCACCTGCCTCGTTTGCATACTCTGGATCACACCTGGCAACGTCTTTAGCGCAAGCACGACGGAGGCAAGCAACAGGGCAATGCCAAGCAAAGCAATGCTTCCCACAATCCACATAGGACAACCTGCTCGTTTCCCGTGCACGGGAGATGAATCCGAAGTTCCCGGGGCAGGAGCTATCATCGTCTCATCAGAACCAACCTTCACAGACTGTGCGGGCGAGTCCGGCACGGCGCGTGATGAGGCATCCCTTTCGCGGGAGATAACCCCGAGTGGCAGGTGGTGTGATCCAACGGTTTCCTCCGATTCCTCAGGCCGGCTGGCCAGCGAGACGCCACCAGCAACGCTAGGAGCAACATTCTCGACATTCGCTGCATCATTGAGCTTTTCGACCAGCTCGGCAGCGGACTGGAACCGATCTGCCGGCTCCTTCGCAAGCGATTTCAGCACAACTGCTTCGACAGCCTCTGCAATGTCGGGATTAAGACTGCGCGGCACAGGCAACGGCTCTGTCATCCGCTTGAGCACGATTGACAGCGGCGTATCTCCCTTGTAGGGGATGTCACCCGTCAACATCTGGAACAGGACAACCCCAAGCGAGTAGATGTCGGTCCGATGATCGACGGCACCACCTTGTCCTTGCTCCGGCGACATATAGGCGGGTGTTCCAATACCAACCCCGGTGCCTGTCAAATGAATGGACTCTTCCAGGATACGCGCCAAACCGAAATCGGTCAGCAACGCCCAATTGTCTTTGTCCAGAAGCACATTGGCAGGCTTCACATCGCGGTGAATGATCCCCATCCGGTGCGCAGCATCCAGCGCCATGCCAATCTGAGACACGATCTTCACTACGACTGCAATGGCGACGGGCTGGCCCAGGATATGCTGCAGGGAACCGGCCTCCACGTAGCGCATGACGAGATACGAATAATCACCCGACTGTCCGTAATCGTAAACCGGCAAGATATTGGGATGGTTTAATTTGGCAATCGCTTTGGCTTCGCGGATGAAACGTTCCTGGAATCCGGGCTGTTGCGCGTAAAACGGCGGCAAGACCTTCAGCGCGACATACCGCTCCAGGCCGGGCTGATAGGCCTTGAAGACAGAGGCCATACCGCCCACCCCGATTCTCTCGATGAGCTGATATTTTCCAAGCGTCTGTCCGACAAGACTATCCATGACATCTCCCACCAGGGTCAGGTCACCAAGGGACAACTTCGCCCCGGGTATCACGCCGTGCCTGGTCTGTCAAACCGGGCGGCACAGAGGCTCTCACAAATACATCAGTCGTCTATCTGGTCCAATCGTCATCGGCCTCGTCATCCAGATCCTCATCGGCGTCGTCCTCTTCCCATTCATCGAAGGAATCCTCGTCATCCTCTTCGTCTTCATCCTCATCGTCCGCTGCCAGTTCTCCTTCCATAAGACGCAGTTCTTCCAGATCATCGAAATCCTCATCTTGCGTCAGACACACGCCATCGAAATCAATCTCGACACTCGGAGCAGTACAGCGGTCCGCAACCCAGTACCCACACAACGTATGATGGCAGACAATCTTCGTCACTCCCCAGCCTCCTATCCAGACATCCGATTCACAACGAGTATCGTTTTCCCGATTTCTGAGCATCCAGCCATCGTTTGGTCCCGAATTTATTCCGCCCAGTCAAAGCCGCAAGCCGCATCCGGACATCATCAACGGAACCCTGCGAACACAGAGACGAACACGGGAAATCCTCACACAATCCGCAATGTTCCAGACCACGGTCCACAACGCAACATTGGAAAACGCAACACTCTCCTTTGTTTGTCAGCCCCAACTGGTAAGCACAACCACGGCACACGTTCGAGGTAAACTGCTCACAGATCCCACAATAGCTGCCACACACGCCGGCGAGAAGACGTTCATCTCCCATCACGATTTGGAACCCTCCCGAGCTACATCAGAGAATTCTGCTGCGCATTATACATGACCTTCGGGCATGCACAAAATCATCGCAACACAGCCCGAACGGCGCGTTCCAGAATTGGGGTGGGGCATTGCCACAAGTCACCATGCCCCGGCGCCACTTCCAAACGTCTAATCCGGCAAGAACGGTTTGGATTACACAGAACCACTCGACGTGCGGGACGACTGGGCCAATCTCCGACGTTACCGTCGTTGTCCCGGGAGTGCTGCGCCTGGACGGACCGTGTGCTGGTCTGCACCGCAGCAGATTGGCCCAGTCTGCTCTAATGGGCGTGCTCCCCAGCAAATTTGTCGCGTATCCGGCACGCGCCCGCTGGCCCAACTGCGGTTGACGTGGTTTTGGCGGCATGTTATACTAGGTAGACGGCACATCTTGTCCACAACATACACTGAAAATGAGGAGCCAGGCCCAATCATGCGAGTCGGCATGCGCATCAGCACACCACACGTCAAGAACAACGTACTCCATTATCGCAACGGCGATCTCGCCACGACCATCGAATCGCTCGCCCGGATGGGCTACGACAGTATCGAGCTAGACGTGAAACACCCCGACGAAGTCGATGTCCCGGAGCTTCACCGTCTGCTTGACGACAACGGGCTGGACTGGTGCGGCACAGGGACGGGTAGAATGTGGGTCGAAGACGGTTTGTCGTTCACCCACCCGAATCCGGAGATGCGCCGCGAGGCGGTCGCACGGATGTGCGGCATCATCGAGCTGGGCGCAGAATTCGGCGCCGTGCCAATGATCGGCCTGGCACGATTCGGGCCCGAAGGGCTCGAGGACCCGGAACGATCCTGGGGTTACATGATGGACGGGATGTACGCCTGCGCGAAGACGGCGGAGCAGTGCGGCAACCGCGCGGTGATCGAAAACATCACGCGCTATCTTTCGCCACGCCTGCACACCGTGGCGGAAGTCATCGCTGTGTTGAAGGGAATCGGCAGTCCGGCGCTCAGGCTACATTACGATACCTATCACGCGTTTCTCGAAGAGCGGACGCTTTACGGTAGCCTGGTCGCCGCGGCGCCCTATCTGGGGTACATCCACATGTCTGATGGAAACAGAGAAGCTCCGGGATGGGGATTGATCGACTTTTCCGAGGTGATCGGTGTCTTGGCGGCACTGGGATACGACGGAGCGCTCGTTTGTGAGGTACTCATGACGCCAGATCCCGAGAAGGTTGCCAGGCACTCGATCCAATATCTCAGAGGTCTGCTCGACAAGCACCACGTCAAGATCACAAAAGCCGTCTGTGCGTGATGCAATGCGGACCACATTTCTCGTGGCGAACGGTGCGTGCCCAGCCACAGCGGTTTCACGATACTGGAAAGGATACAATCCTATCATGGCGGATAGAGAGCAAATTATCAAAGCGACAACGGACTTACTGCACAGTATTCCGCCGCACGTCACTGTAGTCGCGGCGGCCAAGTACCACACTCCCGAAGAGGTGCTTGCTGCCGTCGAAGCAGGGATCACAGTTGTGGGTGAAAACTACGTGCAGGAGGCCCGCCGGATGGTGGATATCCTCGGACGCCGCGTGCGCTGGCATCTGATTGGCAGTCTGCAAAAGAACAAGGCCAAATACGCGGTTGATCTGTTCGATCTGATCGAGACCGTTGACTCGTGGGCTCTCGCCGACACGCTCGACAAACGCTGTGCTGCAGTTCACCGGACAATGCCCGTGCTGATCGAGGTCAACAGCGGGCTGGAGTCGGAGAAGTCCGGCGTCCATCCGGAACAGGCCGAGGACCTGATACGTCGCGTGAGCCAGCTCAAACATCTCCGTGTCCAGGGTCTCATGACCATGGGGCCACTCCTGGCGACACAAGAAGAATACCGGCCCTATTTCCGAGAAACCAGACACCTCTTCGACCACATCGCGGCGGCACGGATTCCCGGCACCGAGATGCGTTACCTCTCGATGGGCATGAGCGACAGCTACCAGGTCGCTATCGAGGAAGGCGCCAACATCGTCCGCATTGGGACCGCTATATTCGGTCCCCGGGCGTACCCCAACCCACAGTAGCTTCTCTTCCAGCGGCACGAGCCACTTCCGGGTTCTCATCCAGTTCTAATGTCGCTTTAAGTTCTGCTGAGGAGCGTCGTATGCGACGAGCACTCAGGCTCAGCCTACGTTGAGACTCTTCGTTACCGCTCAGGATGACATTGATCCGGGTTACCGGACGCCCATCACCTGGCAGCGACTCTCCGGCCCATGCCTCGACGCCACGCGCCTCAGGGCCGAACATGGGCTGGTGATGCAGAGAACGACTCCACTGAGCGCAAACAAGACCGTGTGAATCCAGAACCCGCTGATTTCCCTTACGACGGTCGAAATCGGCGGCATGATAAGCCGCCTTCCTATGTACTTGGCATACGTCGTATGGGATAAGGAAGTTCACATCGTAGAAGCGGGAAGTTCTTTTCGATTCCAGATCTGGCTTTGATCGTCCAACTCATCTCGGGAGGCGACCCGTTTATGGGGAGATGACCTCAATTTTGGTGCACTCCTTTTCAGGATGATGCAACGGCCCCTGGGCATTCAGATGAAGCTGGCTATCTGACTTTCACTTCGACGGTTGCCGTAGCAAGCCACTGATTGGCCCGAAGGTCGAGCAGGCCCAGAGCAAAGGCCACCGTGTCTTCCGGTGAGGCGTCTACCGCCACGACCCTCGCGCCAGACAACGGCAGGGTCTCGCCAGTCGCCAGTTGAGTCTGAACATTCCCATCT
>CAZPTF010000102.1:0-12262 GCA_964589015.1 uncultured Anaerolineae bacterium | reverse complement strand
AGAGTGGTATCCCTACCATCAAAGGCAATTACGACGACGGTGTCGGATACGAACGAGGCGATTGCGGCTGCGCCTATAAGACCCAGGCAGACCGCGAACGAGGCCACGAGTCGATCGTCTGGACCACCCAGGCAGTCACCGAACAGAACAAAGCGTTCCTGAGACAATTGCTGCCAAGCATCGAACTCAGATCGAACGGCATGACCGTCAAAGCCGTACACGGAAGCCCGCGCCGCATCAACGAGTATTTGTTCGAAGATCGCCCCATCGCCTCGCTTGAAAAGGCGCTGGATGCGGCTGGCACGAATGTCATGGTCTGTGGACATACCCACCTGCCCTACCACAAAGTCATCGGCAATCGCCACATCGTCAACGACGGCAGCGTTGGTAAACCCAAGCACGGCAACCCACTCGCCTGCTACGTGATCCTGGAAATCAGCAACACACTCCGCGTGCATTTCCGTTATGTGGCCTACGATTACGAAGCGGCCGCCGCAGCGGTCGAAGTGGTTGGTCTGCCCCAGGCGTTTGCGGAAGCGTTGCGCACAGGCACGGGTTAGGTGCAACAACCACAGCGATCAGGTCCAACACGGGAAAAGGCCACCTCGACCTGGTAACAGGTCCGAGATGGCCTTTTGCTGTCCGTAGATCAGAACTCAACGATCCGCAAGCGCGGCGACACCAGGTAGGGTTTTGCCCTCCAGGAACTCCAGGCTCGCTCCACCTCCGGTGGAAATGTGCGTGATCCGATCCGCCAGCCCTGCCTGCTCGATCGCTGCCGCAGAATCGCCACCACCGATGATCGTGACGGCCTGGATATTCGCCAGGGTATGTGCCAGGGCAAATGTACCTTTCGCAAATTCGGGGAACTCGAAGACACCCATCGGGCCGTTCCACACCACCGTCTTCGCTGTCGTCAGGAGGTCACTGAACAGCTTCACCGTATCCGGTCCGATATCCAGAATGCGCCAACCGGCAGGAACAGCATCGATCTTGACAACCTGCTTCTGGGCATCGTTGGCGAAGCCGTCGGCTACCACGACGTCCACCGGCAAAATGAGCTTGTTTTGCCCCTGTTTCAACAGCGTACGTGCGCTGTCCAGGCTATCATCTTCAACGAGTGAATCAGCCACCGCATATCCTTGCGCTTTGAGGAACGTGTTCGCCATCCCACCACCGATGATCAGCTTGTCGACCTTGCCCAGCAGATTGTCGATGACGCCGATCTTGTCCGAGATCTTGGCCCCGCCCAGAATGGCAACGAAAGGATGCTCCGGCGATTCCACAGCCTTACCGAGAAAATCCAGCTCCTTTTCCATCAAGAAGCCGGCAGCCGCTGGCAGGTAGTGGGTTACGCCTTCGGTGGACGCATGCGCGCGGTGCGCAGTACCGAAAGCATCATTCACATAGAGATCGGCGAGAGAAGCCAGTTGCCTGGCGAACTCCGGTTCGTTCTTGGTTTCCTCATTATGGAAACGGAGATTCTCCAACAACACCACATCGCCGGGGTTCATCGCTGCGACCGCCGCCTGCACATCCGGCCCGACACAATCCGGCACCATGCGCACAGGTTGGGTCAACAGCTCTGAAAGCCGCGTGGCAACCGGGCCCAGGCTATACTCCGGCTGAACCTGGCCTTTAGGCCGCCCCAGATGAGACATAAGAATGACTGCCGCACCGTGATTCAGCAGATAGCGGATGGTTGGCAGGGCCGAGACGATCCGCCGGTCATCGGTGATGTTCTGTTGGTCATCCAGAGGCACATTGAAATCGACGCGGACAAGCACTTTCTTGCCCTTCACATCCAGATCTTTGACTGTTTTCTTGTTCATCTTTTGACAACCTCGATAATATCCTGTATTTGAGAGCCTTTTGGGTCTCTACTACTGCTCATCACGGTATCCAGCGCGTTCATCCGCGACGAATGACCGTCACCAACCTAGAACGGTATCGCGTCCAGGTCTTCCGGCGGCTCGCCCACCAGATCTTCACCACCCGCCGAGCCCTTTCCGCCGCCAACGAACCGCACATCTCGCGCGGTCACTTCGAGGGACGCGGCTGGTTCGCCGGCCTTGGTTAGATAGGAGGAGGCCTGAATCCGATCAGACTCAACGAGCACCATCCGACCCTTGCTGAGATACTCATTGCAGATCTCCGCCAGTTTGCCCCATGCAGTAACCCGAAACCAGGTGGTCTCTTCCCGTGAATCACCAGACTCGCGATCTGTCCAACGGCGATTGGTAGCCATCCGGAAACTCGTCACGGGTTGGCCGCTCTGGGTGTAGCGCATTTCCGGATCCGCCCCAAGATGTCCCACAAGGATAATCTTTGCAAACATGCCTCAGCTCCTTTCCGAGAAACAGTGGTTGATATAGTATTACCTCAAGAACTCAAGGTGAGCGATAACAAACGTGCTTAGATGTTACCCAATAATGGCAGCGATGTCAACCTTAACGCATCTTTCGCCGCCACTCTTCCTTCAGCGTAAGGGAATGAACCGCATCCGGTACAGACATATCCAATAAGAGGAAGTCTCGCAGCAACCGGTTGAAAACGCTGGTTTCCTCCAACATGGGGAAATGGCGCGCCTGGGGAATGGGCATCGGCCACACGAAAGACCTCCCCGCCCTGACGGCCTCCAACGTGGAAGCCAAACCTCTTGACGAGAAGGTAACTGTCTCGTCTTTGACCCCGTGGAGCAAGAGCGTCGGAACCTGCAGAGACGCCAGCCTGGCGGGGACATCCACTTCACTGAGAGAGGCCAGGCTCGCTGCGATGGCCTGCCTGTCGGTCTTCTCCATTTCTCTCCAGATCGGTTCGTATGTGCTGTGTTCGCGGAAAATGGCGCCCGTTGGGATGGATCGGCCATTCAACAGGGCTTGCTCATTGACGTCTTTCCGATCCAATGGCAATGAGATGAGGACCAGACGTTCCACCCTATCGGGATGCGCGAGCGCCAGGTGCAGCGCGACCAGCGCACCTAATGCATGACCGACGATCAACGAACTGTGCGAGATACCCAATTCATTCATGAAAGCGCGTAACAACTGCACGTATTCTGCCAATGTGTAACGCGACTGCATCTTGTCGGTATCGCCGAACCCCCACAGATCGACAGCATACGTCCGGTATGCGCCCGCCAATTCGTTCATGGCCGGCATCCAGTATCGCCAAGAGCCCACCCAGCCATGGATGAAGATGACGGGGCAACCCCGCCCGAGATATTCGTAGTGGACCACTCCACTATCGATGATTATGGCACTCATATTTGCAATCTCTGCGCTTCACTCACAGCAGCACGACAGAAATTCCCACTCAAGGGGTCTGCTTTGCCCGACGTTTCTTCACCTTCTCCATGATGGCCTGAACCTGGGCGATAAGCTCTTCCGGAGCGAACGGTTTTAGAATGTAGGCTTCAGCTCCCATCTCCAGCCCGGTATTGATCTCCGATTCCTGTCCTTTTGCCGACAGAAAAACAATGGGAATATGCTGAGTATACGCCATTCCTTTGATTAGCGCGCAGGCTTCGTAACCGTTCATTTTCGGCATACGGACATCGAGCAAAATCAGATCCGGAACGACTAAAGGTGCTTTTTCGACCGCATCCGCCCCATTGACCGCTTCGTGAACATCGAACCCGGCTACATCACGAAGCGTGAACACAATCAGGTCACGGATATCCTTCTCATCTTCTGCGACCAATATCCTCACTGTCCAGTTCCCTTGCGCCACGGTCGCCAAGACGGCCAGGGCACTACAGCGCCGCTGTTGACCGGCAGAATGTCTCTTGCGAATAAGAACACTAACGCGATATCTGTTCCCCGGCATTACGCCGGGCTTCCGCTGCGACTTCGGTGATCTCGCGGATGTCTGCGAAAGGACCCGTTTTGTCCGTGATCAACCCGATCGCCAACGTTGCCAAGGCAATCTCGCGCGTCTGGTCGCCTGTGTCTTGAATCAACACATGCCCGCGCTCGCGGTCACGGAACGAATAGAACGAGGCAACTTCATTGTCGAAACGTGCGCTCAGCGTCTCTCTGATACTGCGGGCCCGATCAGGGGCTGTGATTAGAATGAAATCGCTCCCGCCAATATGCCCGACAAAATCGTTTGGAGCACCCATTTCAGCGATCACTTCTCCCACGAGAATGCCAGCGAACCGAATGATATCGTCACCAGCGACAAACCCGTACGCATCATTGAACCCCTGCAGATGGTTGATCCCCATGTACAGCACAGCCCAATTGTTGCGGTGAAGCAATAGCCTCAATTGCTCTTCGATCAGTTTGCCACTGGGGAAGCCCGTGACCGGATTGGTGAGACTCTCGTAGCTGGCCCGCCGCAACGCGTTCTGCACGCGAAGTTTGAGTTCTACGATGTCAAAAGGCTTCGTCACGTAATCGTCCGCACCCAGTTCCAGGCCGGCGATCCGGTCGCTCCGCTGGTCTTTCTGAGTCAGGAAGATGATCGGGATGTGGCTGGTACGCAGATTGCCGCGCAACAGACGGCACACCTCGTAACCATCGATATCCGGCAAGTTGATGTCCAGGATGATCACGTTCGGGAGCTGTCTGTTACAGACCATAAACGTGTCGCTTCCATTCGCAGCGACTGAAACATCAAACCCTTGTGAGTCGAAGTAAACTCTCAGAAGCTTGGCAATGTCCACATCATCTTCTACGACCAGAATACGCGGCGCGCTCATCTTACGTCCCCCTAATGCCATGCAGTCTGAAGTCAGCGAATTGCTCATGCGAAAGATTTCATGCCAACCGGCTGTGAGCCCGGGCGCACTCCCGGGAAACAGCACCATACAGGTCAGTGACCGGCTGTTCGATACTGCGCAATGTCGCCACCCGCGAGCTTTGCCGCTTCGCCAACTGGTCGCCCGCCCTGACTTTGCCAGAGGCAATCTGACGCCCCCATGTGTACCCTTCATGGTGCCCACAAAGACCGAAATCTCTGTCTCGGCCACGCATGCATAGCCCAGCTTGCGATTCAATCCGGAATCGTGCGCTCCCCTGGTTGTGAGAAACGTACTTCAGTTCCTGAAGTACACGCGCCTGTGCTTTTTCGCATCAGGGAGAGTGTGATGGTCGCTCTGTTCATAACTGACATTCCTGTCCACGACACTCCTGCGCTCAGACCGAATCAGAACCGTGTCCGACTCGATGGTCCGGCCCGGGTAGATCGTGATGCCGGCGCCAATACGGCAGTTGTGCCCCACGCACCCACCCAGCACGTTCAGGCCAGTAGACTGCAGAGTCCCTTCGTGCATCGTCCGCACCGGTTTCGGAATCAGGTTGAAGTCAGCGAAAGTGGTTCCGGCACCGACGAATGAGTTGCGGCCCACCACACAGAGTTGCAGACAGGCGTTTTGTGCGAGCATTGAGTTCTCCATGAGCGTCGTCATGAACAGAGCCGCACGGAAGGGCAAATAGCACCCGTCTCCAACTACACTGAGCAACAGTTGGCAACCCTGCATCACGTTGACATTGCTGCCGATGATACAGTTCCCAATCATCACCCCCGGACCGATGGTCACATTGTCGCCGATCAGCGTCGGCCCCTGGATAATGGCCGACGGATCTATCTGGCAGTTCTTTCCGACGCGAACGAGCAGTGAATTGCTCAGAAACTGCTTGCGTTCCAGCAGAGAACGCAGAAAAACACGGACCTTGACCTGCCATTTCCCCACCTCGTGCTCCATCTTGGCTCCCCGGCTGAAAATCCCGAAAGGGGAATTGGCCATGAAAATGTGAACCCAACTCTCGATGGAAAGAAAGGCTCGCAATGGAACGTAATAGATAACTTCGCCACTTTCGTTCGCCACGTAGGTGGGGACGTGGTAGTATCCGATCTCCTTGGCTTCGGTTGACACCACCAATGGCTCCACGTTCTCTTCAAGGCCATCAGGATAATACCACAAATCAGCCACATATAGATTACCTTGCTGCTGGATACCGCTCGCCAGGGGCAGCGCGTGTTGAACGATAGCCCGATCGTTTGCCGAAAAAGCAACCCGCCGCGCTTTTCCGGAAGCTTTCGCTTCCGCAATGAATACGCCGATGAAGTCCTCGTCAAAATAGAGGTTGTCGCGATATATCAGCATTTCGCCGTTTGCCGCCGGAATGTCATCGCTGGAATCTACTTCGATTTCCGTGGAGCAATATGGTGCCAGCACGTCCCGCTGGTGCAACCACAGCGGCAAATTAACAACGCGCAACTCCCGTGCAGGTTCGTTGAACGGTGCTATCTTTCTGCGATCTCGAATGACGATTTTTCGCATGGCACCACCGGCCTGTTCTGTTACATTTGGGAAAACAGACAGCAGGATCCAAGCAAGTGTGGTCTAGGCAGCAAGGAATCTGGACAGAATATCCAGAAACACCTCCGGCTGGTCGCACATTGGAAAATGCCGGGAGTGTTGCAGGACCTGAATAGTCGCATGGGGAATCCCCTCGCCCATCACACCGGCCTGGTTGGGATTGACAATGTTGTCCCATTTTCCGAAGATACCCCATACGGGAATATGAATTTCGCCCAACCGCGGACGCAGATCAACCCGTCCCAGGTCATTGATGCTTTGAAAGAAGGCCTCCATCGTCGTGCGTGACACATCCCGGCGGATCATCTTGTAAGTTTCGGCGCCATCTCGCGCCAACACCCACCAGGTGACGAGTTCCAGCACGTGTGGCACGCGCCATATCAGCCGGGCAATGCGTTCCCTTCCTGCCAGATTTAGAAGCCTGTTCAGAGATTTGCCCACGATAGGCGAGCCGACTACGGCAACCTTCTGGACTTTCTCAGGATAGTCCAACGCGACGGTCAGCGCAACGGTTCCTCCCATCGAATGACCGATTATGGGCGCTTTGGAAACACCCAACGCTTCCATGAACTGCACGACCATCGACGCATAGGACGACAGGCTAAACTGCGGCCCCGCGTTTTTGATGGATTCACCCCAACCCCAGAAATCCAAGGCGTAAATCCGATATCGCTTTTCATCGGAAAGGGCCAGCATCGTGTTTCGCCATACGTCCCACGAATTCAGCCAACCGTGTAAGAGAACAACCGGTTTGCCCCGCCCATCCAGTTCATAATGGACGATGCCTTCCGTTGTCACTAGCGAACTCAACGTTCCCCTCTTCGTTGTTATTCCTGAACAAGCTCCAGCACCGAATTGAGCAGCTCGAGCAGGACACTTTTGACCGACTCGCGTTCGGTAGCGATGCAGGGAAGAATCTTGACATCCTTGTCAATCTTGAGCGCAATGCGCAGGTCCTCGGGTGACCAGGCGTCCGGCTTATCCTGTTTATTCGCGGCAACGACATAGGATACATTTGCATAACTCTGGAACACATCCAGGATCGTGCGCGCCTCGCGAAAGGTTTCCGGCCTGACGCTATCGACCACCACGACAAAACCCAACATGCCTTCCGACAGAATTTCCCACATGAAATCAAAACGCCTCTGTCCAGGCGTTCCGAACAGGTAAAGCACAAGGGATTCATCTACCGTGATTCGCCCAAAATCCATCGCCACTGTCGTGCCCTGCCTGGCCTCACGTGGATCGCTCGTGATGTTGCGTTCCGTCGACACGACCTCAATCTCGCTGATGGTACTGATGAATTCTGTTTTACCAGCGCTGAAGGGACCGGTGACGACCATTTTGATGGCTTGCATAAACTACTCCCCAATGCTCCTGATCTTGTGAATCAGCCGTGTCAACAACCCCCGATCCACCTTGGGTGGAAGCGGAGCTTTCGCAGATTGGGCCTGACCGGCCGACCCAGAAATTGCCGCTGGCGGCTGCGGTTCAGCCTTTCTGGTACGCACGATCTCCACAAGACCGGCCTGCAGTAACCTGAAGACCGTCTTCCGGATCTGGAACTCATCCATACCACACGCTTTGGCGATTTGCCGGATCGAATTCTTGGGGCTGACGTACGAAATCACCCGCCATTCATCCACCGTAAGCTGCACATTACGCAGGCGGGCATCCGGCTGGTCCACAAACTTGATCGCGACATCGAGAGATGGGAGGTCATCCTGCAGTTGCCCCCATTCCTCGATGCGTCGCGTGCCTTCGATGATAACGCTTTCCAGATTGAGAGGGACTGTGATCTGCTCGTCAGGAGGCACAGCATGAGAATCAAAGAAGAATGTCCCCTTGTTCCAGGTGAACAGGGGATAGACGCTGCTCAGAATGTGATTCTTGACTACTTGAATGATATCGCGTTGACTGCAATAGCCCGAGTTGATCAACAACAGCGCGAGTTCTTTGTCCGTGTGGCTGCGGGCACGTTGCTCTACAGTCCCGGCCTGTTCCGCACTGATCTTGCCTGCGCGCAACAGCAGGGCTGTCAGACTGGTATCCTGCTCCGGACGGTCTAACTCAACCAGGATAAGCCTGCCCTCTTTGAAATAAACCCGTGCAGCCTTGGTATTATTCTCGACCATCAGCATGCCCGTTTTACTGGCCAGATTGACCAGGTTGAAGAGCTGCGTAATGCTGAAATCGTGAAGGTTACCCCGCAAGGCCATCGCTGTCTGCCTTCCTCACGTGAAAACCACGCCGCAAGAGTAAAGATGTAGAACTGTACATCGCCGATTATACCATAGTCTACATCTGCGTCAATACAAACAAAGGATAGCAACTAACCGAACAGCAAAAAGTGTGCTAGAATGGGAGTGGTCAGGCAATTTTGCTCCTCAACCAGAGTCGCCAGACAGGAGCATTGCCGATGAGTAGTCAGGCTGTTCAACCCTCGAAAAGAGCGTGGAACTGGAGATGAGCAAAGGAGATATCAGCATGGTAGACCTACCGGAAGTTGTCAGCAAGGCATGGGATGAACGGGAAGGCCCTGTAGTGTTGGTTACCGTCGACGCGCACGGTATTCCCAATGCCATTTATGCCACGTGTGTCAAGAAATGGAGCGCTGACAAACTCGTCGTTGCCGACAACTTCTTCTGCAAGACCCGCGCCAATATCCGGAACGGGAGCAAGGGAGCGATTCTATTCATCACCAAACAGCGCAAGTCATACCAGGTCAAAGGGTCCATCGACTATCAGACCGATGGCGAGGTTTATGAGGACATGAAAACGTGGCTGGACTCAGCAAAACATCCCGGGCACGCAGCCGCGGTATTGACCGTCGAAGAAGTATACCAGGGGAAAGAACGACTCGCATAGAGTCTGGTGCCCAGTTTTTCGCGCTCGAATTGAAGGGAAACGATCTGACTACTCATCACTATTGATCGCACATCCCTGCCGCAATCAGCGGTGGGGCAGCGTGAAATGGAATTCGGCGCCCTGTTCCGCACGGTTACCCACCCAGATACGCCCACCGTGTGCCTCCACCAGGCTCCTGGCAATAGCCAGACCCAGTCCGCTGCCTTCACCCGGCTGCGCGGTGTCGCTCCGCCAGAACCTGTCGAAAATGTGGGGTAACTCGTCCGGGGCAATCCCCGGCCCTGAATCAGCGATAATGATCTCAAGTTGATCCGCGTGTTCACGGAGGGACACCTCAATATGCCCACCGGCAGGGGTATGATGCAAGGCGTTAGCGAGCAGGTTGGCGGCTACCTGTTTCACTCGTTGTGCATCGACCTCGGCCTCCAACGCGTCGGCAGGCGGATTCCAGTTCAATTGAATATGCCGTGCTGCTGCGAGTGGCGCGAACGTCGTTACCTCTGTCGTCAAAACATCGCGTAGGGACACGCGCTCTCGCTTGAGTTGTAGTTGGCCGGCCTCGGCCAGCGAAAGCGCACGAAGGTCATCGATCAATCGCGACAGGAGCAAAGCCTCATCGTGCAACGAAGCCAGCGTCTCCGGTGTCGCCATGTAGATCCCATCCAGCAGCGCTTCCAGATCACTGCGGATTACCGCGAGCGGTGTACGCAGCTCGTGCGCAATATCGGCCATCAGATTGCGGCGCAATTCTTCCTGCTCGGCCAGAGAAGCAGCCATGCGGTTAAAGGACCGTCCCAGATCGGCAATCTCATCCGCGCCACGCACGGGGACCTGCTGTGCCGGTTGTCCTTCCGCGACCTGCTCCGCGACCTCAGTCAGGACACGCAGCGGCGCGGTGAGCCTGCGCGCCAGGAAGAATCCAAGCGCCAATGCAAACAGGGCGGACCCCAGACCGACCCAGACCAGCGTCTCATTGACCTCGCGCAAAAACTCGCTCTGCGCTGAGTCATGTGCCACGTCATCAGGCGCGAGCAGGGTTCCCACCGGCTTCCCATTGACGACAAGCGGCGCACCACTTCCGAGGATCTCCTGGGGCAATGTCTCGCCACGCAGTTCCCCACCGGAGTCTACCGCGACTCTGCCTTCGGCATCGGTAAGGATGAGGCGGTCCACTGCGCTGCCAGCGGGCATCATGGGCATCATGTTGGCCTGAGAGCCCCGTCTCATGCCCATGCCTCGCCCTCCCATCGGGACCGAATCGTTCACGGCATCGATCATCGCTTCAACTCCGTCCCAACTACCCGCTGCGTCGTAGTAAGCGGCGAAATAGGGCGCCAGCCGTTCCGCACGCATCTGCCTGCCACGGCTTACGTACAATTCGAACTGGTGTGTGGTGGCGCGGTTTGTAAACAGAGCCATCATCACCACGGCCAACACACTCACCAACGCGAAGCTCAGTAGAATCCGCCCGGTCAGTCCACCCAACACCCCGCGCCGGTGAGCCATGAGATTGTCGTTACGCATTCCAATCCTCGCTGAACTTGTAGCCTACCCCGTAGACGGTCTGAATGTATTGTGGTTTCTGGGGCACAACCTCGAGTTTCTTCCGCAGATTCTTGATATGAACATCTATCGTCCGCTCGTAGCCTTCGTAGGCATCGCCTTGCACCCGATCGAGCAACTCCAAGCGTGTGAACACGCGACCTGGACTCTCGGCCAGCACCCACAACAGATCGAACTCGGTCGTCGTCAGCTCGATCGCCTGCTCGCCGACACGCACCGAACGACGCGCCGGGTCGATCGTCAGGTCTCCCGCCGCGATCGGAACCGCTGTGGGTTCCTTTTGTCCACCGGCGCGCCGAAGAACGGCACGAACACGGGCAACCAACTCCTTGGGAGAAAAAGGTTTGACGACATAGTCATCCGCCCCCAACTCCAAACCGACGAGCCTGTCAGATTCGTCAACCCTCGCTGTCAGCATGATGATGGGTGTTTCCGACTCCCGCCGGATGGCGCGTGTCACGTCCAGACCGTCCAGCCGGGGCAGACCCAGATCGAGAATCACCAGAGCCGGATGGTCATGCCGAAAAATCGCCAGCGCAGTCTGTCCATCGTTGGCGGTCAGGACCGTGAACCCCGCCTGCTCCAGATAGGCACGCACTGTTCTGACAATCTTGACTTCGTCGTCGACGACCAGTATCTTGTTCGTCATACCAGCACCCTCCAACAACTGAAACGAGAAATGCTGAATGATGACGCGGGCTCACCACCATTCAGCATTTCTCAGTCCGTCCTCTGCTGTGAGCAACAAGCTTATGAGATGAATCCTTCGTTCAACAGAATCTCAGCAGCCCACTTGCTGGCATTGCCAACCACCGCCGTACAGCCTGTCTCGTGTGCACCAGCGGCCTCAAACTTCACCATCTCGTCGGCATCCTTGAACCAGAACGGGCGGCCATATATCTTGCGATGTATCTGATGGCAGACAATCGTCCCGTATTCATCCACAAATTTCTGATGCAGTTTGTCTACCAGCTTGGTAGTCGTGCTGCGAATGCGCTCGGGGTCAGCAAAATTGTCTCGTGACCGTCCGATGATGTGCCCAATGAATGCGATCGCGCCGACATAGGCGCCACAGCTTCCATCGCCCTGACCAGCACCGCCACCGGCCAACGCGGTCATCGATTGGAAGATGGCATCAGTAGCTGCATTCCTCATGCCGAACGTATCCGCCAAAGCGGCAAAGGCGCATTGCGCACAACCCATGTACTTCCGCTCATATTCATAACCCAGTTGATAGGCCCTATCCACTAATTCTTGCTTCTTTGCACTATCCACGTTGCTTGACGACCTCCTTAGATTGGTACCGTGCTCAAAACAGGACGGCTCAAAATACCGTCCACATTATATGGCAAATCATACCCACGGTCAAACACCCCGGCGGCAGGGGTGCGCGCCCGGATTTTTGGCGACAAGTGTAGCGCCTTTGACACGACCAATGCGCTGGAGAGCACGCCCACTGGAGCAGACTGTGCCAATCTACTGCGGTGCAGACTCGCACACGGT
>CAZPTF010000101.1:9655-12353 GCA_964589015.1 uncultured Anaerolineae bacterium | reverse complement strand
GTTAGAGCAGTGTTAGATTTTTGTTAGATTTCGAGTGGGTTCCAGGCCCCCACAGCTGGCGGCGGAGGTAGCGCATGTGTCCGGTCAAACAGGTGCGTTCAGAACGCTTGGGGAGACCGGCGAGCAATGGACAGGGCGCGTTTTCAGCGTGCTTTGGCCGGTTTGCACGAGTGTCTTCGTGGCGGTCAAGACTGTGCCAATCTTGGACGCGTTCCGTTTGCGCGGAGGCCCACGTGACCGGGCTACCAGACCCCCGCCCGGCCTGTGCGGAGATTGGCACAGTCTGCTCCAGTGGGCGTGCTCTGCGGCGCATCGATCGCGACAAAAGCACTGTATTCATCGCCGAAATTCCTGATTGCGCCCCGGTCAAAGCGGCGGTTTGACGGATCGCCCGAGTTCTGGTATAGCTAGACCCACAGTAGCCTGGAGTATTCGACGAAGGGACTTTGAGCTTGGCAGAAGAGACGTATTACGTGCGCGTGAGCGGGGCGTGGGACACATCTCCGGCGGTCTATCTCGGGCCGTTCGACAGCTATTCGTCCGCACGCGAAGCGATCACCCGCAGCGGCGCGACGCTGGGCACGTCCGGGACGGATCCGAAGCGGGACGTGTGGGTGAGCATCCTGGACTCCGCTGCCGCCCACGCGGCCGGACGCCGCGACCGCCATACATTACCACCCGGGAAACCGGATACGGAGGGCGGCTTCGACGTCCCGGCTGATGCCGCGCAGTTCACGATGGTCTATTATCGTTGCTTCGGGCGTCACTGAGCTACAGGAACACGCCCTATCCTGGTCTCTGCCACCGCATGGCTGGAGCGAGAAAGAAAGGGACTGTCCCACAAGCAGCGCATATCGAGACGCCCAGGTGGCCGGCGACTCCGTCTGGAGCACCAGCCGTGTTCGACTGATACACGAATACTGAACGCACTTTCCGAAAAATCTCCTCTTGACGCCTTATGTGAAATGCGGTATAATAATGTTATAACGGTACATTTATTTACCTGAGTCGGTCTATACTCCAGGCAGATTTGGCTTTCCTGCCACCGAATCGGCCGGTGAATGGGTACAGACAGGGTGGGCTAGTCAGATAAGGAGGGTTGAGAAATGCGCAAATCGATGCGGCGTTTGGGTGCCTGTCTGTTGGCAATCTTGCTCTTGACCGCGTCCGTGTACGCTGCGCCTCCGGCCCAGGAGCCGGAGAGCGGCACTGTCGCCTCACCAGACACTCCGTTGAAAGCCAGCGTCAGCGGCTCTGTCATCAACTGGGGATATCGCAGCGAGCCGGACCTGCACGTCACTTTGACCGGTGCCGGATGGCAGGCGGAGAACGTTACTTCAAGCAGCGGGCGGTTCACTTTCGACGCTTTGGGCGATGGCGTGGCCGTCCTCAATGCGGTCTTCCCGGCAGACAGTGGGCTCAAAGCCATGACGACCGACCTGGCAGTGCCATTTGCAGGACCGGTAAACCGGGTCGTGAACCTGGGCATCTATGGTGGCGCGCAGTATCCGACCGCCGGCCTGCCGCTCGACATTCGGCTGACTCCCGACAAGAACGAGATCGGTCCCGGCGAAACGATCTCATTCACGGTATCCGTCACGAATGTCATGCCAAATGACATTCACCAGGTGTTCGTGACCGATATGTTCCCCGCCGAATTGCAGCCCACCGCGATCGAAACATCCGTTGGCAGTGCGTGGATCGGCGATCAGGTGGCCGTCGCCGAATTGGGCGATCTCGCCCAGGGTGAAGGCGCGGTCGTCAAGATCACAGCCGTCGCCGACCCGAACCTGGACGAGGGCGATGTCGTCGTCAACCGTGCTGGTGCGTTCTACAAGGAGAGCGTTGCCATGCAGGCGGAAGTCCGCTTAAACGACGAGATCGTGGCACCGCAAAGCCTGCCAGAAACCGGCAATGCGCTTGTGGCGCCCCTGATAGCGGCGCTTGTTTTGATGGGCGCGATTGTGGTACTGCGCCGGTTGCGCTTGAACCAGGCGGCGTAAACCGGCAAGCCTTACAGCAGCACATCGCGAGAGCGCATGGCGTGCGGCAACTGGCTGAGACCAACTGTGGCTACGCGCACGCGTTGTGGCCCGATCGCGCGTATCCGTCGCTCCGTGGGTATCCGGATGCTCTCATCGAGAGAGGATATGTCCGCTCATTTGGCTTGCCAATTGTGCAGCGCGCGGACTACACTGGTAGGCAAGGGCGAAGCGCTATGTTGCTGCAGGAACAGCAGGATCATCTGCGTTGAGATCCCCTGCGCCTGGGCCGTCGCGAGCGATCCCCGCGATATCTGGTAGATCAGGTTGGTTCCGGAGTCCGCCACCAACCGTGCGAAGCGCTGTGTCTGGAAGCGCTCGTACAGGCGTGCGTCATGCGCGAAACGGACCGTGAAGTCAGGTCGGACCTCCAGTGTGGCGGCTGGCGCTTCGCTGGTGTTCGGACGGCGTGACTTCTCGAGTAAGGCTTCCCCAGATGGCGAGATGCGAAAAGCCGTCCAGCCAGCCAGATCACACCCCAGCTCCACAGCGCCCAGCCAGTACAACGGTCCCGCCAGCAGTGCTTTGATCAACCGTCCCTCTACCTGATCCCAATGGCCGTAATCCATCAGATATTCGCCACCGTCCCTGTCGCGGATGTACCACGAGCGATAGTCACCGTCGGGACGGGCGAAATCCGGATCGACCGCCTTGAC
>CAZPTF010000101.1:2122-9555 GCA_964589015.1 uncultured Anaerolineae bacterium | reverse complement strand
TGTGGACGCAAGCGCTGTCCGGATACGTGAAGCAAGCCTGCGCTCAGCGCGAGGTGCAGACCGAAGTCGAGCCGTTCGCTTTTCTCAACTCCCCCAGGTCCCGCGAGCATCGCAGCTGTGAACGGGTCATTTGCTTCCAGGTACTGCCTGGCGGCATGCGTCAACCGCCTGTCCGTGTCGGTTGGCAGCGGGTTCGTTTGCAGCTGGCATAACAGGTCGAACGTGGCATCGACGATGTGCGTACCCTGCGCGTACGTGAGCGATGGCTCTTCGACCGGCTGAATTTCGAAGCGCGGCAGCACGATCTCGACTGGCGGCAGCAGTGGGATCACATCGGACGGAATGTAAACGAACTCGGCACGATGGTCACCGCCGGCGGGCGCGAATGTCGAGAAGATCAAACCCATGAACCACAACAGTTCGGCCGGGCTCTGCGGGTCGAGCCACGGTTTCTCTCTGTCGAGTCTGCCCGGTCCGAAGCTCCGTGGGGTACCAAAACGATCGCCGAAGATGTGGGCTTTCATCTGGCCACCGGCACGCAGGATGGTCTCCACAGCCTCGCGCGCCTCGTCCGAAAGCCGTGACCAGACCCAATCCGTCGCCGCCTGATCCACCAGATACCCGGCCAGCTCTTCCACCGCGGAAGCCTGGCGTGTGGCGCGCAGCTCGAAGCCGCGCATCCGCGCGATCGCGCGGAGCAAATTCAGATCGTAATCGACGATGCTGTCCTTCAGATTCCTGAGCATATCCCCAACCATCAGCAACACACAGCGGTTCCCGCGGACATTATAACACAGAAGCGGGCAATGCAAAGGCCATAGGGAATTGACAATCTGTGAAACGAGTGCTACCCTTGCCATGCATGATCTCAATAGAGGAGCCGATTAGCCGATATGATGGTCGAAAACAAGCCGATACCGCCGAGCTGGGTCCGCGATGCGGTGTTCTACCAGATATTCCCCGACCGGTTTGCGCAAAGCAGCCGTGTACCCAAGCCCGCCGGGCTGGAGCCGTGGGACGCTCAGCCAACATTTCATGGGTTCAAAGGAGGCGATTTGCTGGGTGTACTGGAACACCTGGGACACCTGCAGGACTTGGGTGTGAACGCGATCTATTTCAACCCGATCTTCGAGTCGGCGGCCAATCACCGCTATCACACTGTCGATTACTATGCAGTCGACCCATTGCTGGGTGGCAACGCGGCATTTTTCGAGCTGTTGGCGGAAGCACACCGCTGTGGAATTCGTGTCGTTCTCGACGGCGTGTTCAACCACACCGGGCGTGGTTTCCTGCAATTCAACCATATCCTGGAGAACGGTCCTCAATCGTTGTACCTCGATTGGTTTCATATCAAAGGGTTCCCCTTGCGCGCATACGAGACGGACACGAACCCCAATTATGCCGCCTGGTGGGGGCTTTCCGCACTACCCAAACTCAACACCACCGCACCCGCCGTCCGCGAGTTTCTATGGCGTGTCGGGCAACACTGGATCGAGCAGGGCATCGACGGGTGGCGGCTGGACGTACCTATGGAGATCGACGACGACGCATTTTGGCTGGAGTTTCGCCGTAGAGTGAAGGGCGCGAATCCGCAGGCATACATCGTGGGTGAGATCTGGGGCGATGCGCGGCGCTGGATCGGCGGTGGGCAGTTCGACGCGGTGATGAATTATCTGTTCGCGCGGGCCTGCATGGCCTTTTTCCTGGCGGATACCCTGGATGAAGAATTGACCGAGGGGCTGTCCTATGCGCCTGTGCCACGCTTCGACGCAGGCGCCTTTGCGCGTGAGATTGACCGTATCCTGGCGCTTTACCCGGAGGAGAACAACCAGGCACAACTCAATCTGTTCGACAGTCACGATACCGCGCGCTTCCTGAGCCTGGCATGCGGCGATCAACGAGCGCTGTGTCTGGCGATTCTCTTCCAGATGACCTACATCGGCGCGCCGTGCGTCTACTACGGGACGGAGATCGGCATGACCGGCGCGCGCGATCCGGACTGCCGTCGCGGGATGATCTGGGACCGTGAGCGCTGGAACACCGACATCTTCGAGTGCTACCGGCGCCTCATCCGGATACGCCATGAGCGCATCTCGCTGCGGCGCGGTAGTTACACGAATCTGTTGGCGCGCGGCAAAGTGATCGTATTTGGGCGCCGCTACGAAGACGAAACGAGTGTGGTAGCGATGAACGTCGGGCGCAGCTCGCGAGTTGTCGATGTGCCGGTAGGTGATTATCTGACCGATGGCACTGTCCTGCAGAGCCTCTGTACGAAACACACTGTGCAGGTCACCGCAGGCCAGATTCGCGGACTCAAGCTGGGACCGCAGACCGGGTTGATCTTCAAGTGCATGGGAGCTGAGTAGTCGCGGATTGCCAGAGCTACTCTTCCGCCGGACGCAGGGGTAAGCATGCCTATCTATGTGGATGTCTCTGCCGCAGTACACCGGAGAGCGGGACTGGGGCGTTACGCAGAGAGCCTGGTTCGTGCGCTGGTCGAACGGTTTCCCGAGCGGTTTGGGCTGTTCTACAATCGCAGCGGCACTTGCTATCCGCTTATGGGACTGGACACGTTGCCGGTGCGGACCGTCTCTGCCGGATACAAGCCGTGGCGGATGGCCGTATATCTGGGACAACAGTTACACATCGGTTTCGATAGCCTGATGCCCGATGCCCAGCTCTTTCACGCAACGGAACATTTGCTGTTGCCGTTCCGCCGAATTCCCACCGTCTTGACCGTCCACGACCTGATCTTCCGGCTCTTCCCCGAACATCACAAGGCGCTCAACTACCACTATCTCAACCGTGCGCTGCCGCTCTATTGCCAACGTGCCGCTGCAATCATCGCGATATCGGAGTCCACCCGCCGTGACCTGGTCGAGCACTACCGGATCGATCCGAACAAGATTGCTGTCGTCCACGAAGCGGCTGCGCCTCATTTCCAGCGAGCGGCAGCGTCTCAGGTCGACGCGGTCCGTGCCCGCTACGGCCTGCCGGAGCAGTTCGTGCTCCACGTCGGTACGCTGGAACCGCGCAAGAACCTGGTGCGGTTGTTGGAAGCGCTCGCCCGCTTGCGGGAAGGCGGGCTCGCTCTGCCTCTGGTTCTGGTCGGGGCAAAAGGGTGGTTATATGAAGGGTTCTTTCGCCGGCTGGACGAGCTCAGCCTGGGACCGGCGGTCACTCTGCTCGGATGGGTGCCCGACGCGGACCTCCCGGCGGTCTACAGCGCCGCGACCCTGTGTGTGATGCCATCGGTCTACGAAGGATTCGGCTTGCCCGTACTGGAAGCGATGGCCTGCGGCACACCGGTTGTATGCAGCCGCACCGCCAGCTTACCGGAGCTGGGTGGCGACGCAGCGCTCTACTTCGATCCGCACGATATGGAAGAGCTGGCATCCCAGCTCGAACACGTGTGGGAAAGTGAATCCCTGCGCCGCCGGATGTCCGCTGCCGGGGTTTTGCAGTCGTCCCGTTTCTCCTGGACGCGCACCGCCGAACAGACGATGGCCATTTACGAGAGGTTGCTGCACTGACAACCCCGCTAACTACAGGCTGTTGAGTATCTCCAACGCGCGCAGCGCTGCGGGCGGCACGCTGTCTTCCGCCGCCGGTCCCTCCAGGGCATCGAGCACGGTGGCCAGGTACGGGTCGCGGCCCCTCCTGAGCATTTCGCGAACGACGTGATGCGCACCCTGGCGCAGTTGCAGATCTCCGCCACGCTGAGTCAGTTCCTGCAACAGTGGCTCCACCCCGGCACGTCCCAGGGCCAGCAAACCTTCCCCACCCAACCAGCGGATATCCATCTCGCTATCGCCCAACGCGGTAACCAGGGCCGGTGCGGCATCGGGGTGATTGATCTCACCCAGCGCCTTGGCGACTTCCCAGCGCACATGGTGGTTTGGGTTCGTAATCAGCCCGGTCAAGACGAGGATAATCGCCGGCCCGACCGCCACCAAAGCGACGCGTGTCTCCTCACGTTTCTCACCGTCCGGATCGGATAGGGCGGAGATCAACGCTTCAATGTTGTCCAGGTCAGTGTAATCGGTTCGCTGAGTCATGTGTTGCTCACCTCCAGTGGGGTATACTGTGAAAGATGTTATGAGCGTGCCTCAAGCTTACCACAGGAAAGCGCGCAGTTCAAGTGCCGCGGGGCTTCAGCCCCGCGCTAAGGATGCGAAGTCCTGCGGACTGGTACAACCCGTTCCCGGCCCCTGCACGTGGCCCCTTCCGGCTAAAGCCTCGACTCTGGGCTAAGTGTCGGAATGGAGGCTTTAGCCGGAGACTGGGCGTTTTGGAGCGCGCTCGACTGTGCCAATCTCCACACATACATTGCGTGTGCTGCCAGCCCGTTCACACGGACCGCCTCGCAGTTGGAGTACGTCCAAGATTAGCCCAGGCTGAGCTGACACGAAGACGACACGCCCGTGGATCTTGCAGGCAACGCTTTCAACGTGACAGGCCAGCCAATCCGCGGGCCCCCAGTGGCTTCGGAAACACCCCGCGCTCAATGGTGGGTCCGCCGGTGCAGTCTGGCGTGCTTCTCGCCCGGGATGCAGCCGACCCGATCCCAGGCGACACCCATCTCGGTTCCGGAACGTGGGCGACGCCGCCATAACTCAGAGCCAAGGGCGTGCGCCGCCCGAGCCGGCACTAGTCACACCTGGACAGCAGAGGCGGTTGGCCCGGATCCAGAATACGGTAGGCGAGGAGTTTTACCTGGTCTGAGATCAGGAACCAGATCAGCGCGTAACCCCACACGAACGCCGCTCTTTTCCAGCCGATGGGCGACATGAATACGCCGAAGACAGCGAGCAACGTGGCAACAAGCTGCGTGCAAAGCACGGCCCCCAAGAGAAGGTTCGCCGGTCTGATCGACCAGAACGGACCGCGTGTGCGCGTCACGAAGATCACCAGGTGTCCGGCGACGGACAACTTCAGGTAGATCAACGTCTGGATCGTGTCGCGGTTGAGATGCCATACCTGCTCTCCCAGATAGAACAACCCAAACGACGCCACCATGCCCGTCAGCCCCAGCGTCAGTGCCAGGGGCATCACGACGCGCATGTTCCATGCCTCCGGTTTCTCCGCACAATGGGTGTTGTCGTAGGCGATAGACAGTATGGCGCCGTCGTTGAGCAACGCCAACAGGACGATCATCACTGCCGTCACCGGGTAGAAGTTGAACGCCAGGATCGATAGCGTCATGAAAAACAACACACGGATGGTTTCGGAAATGCGATAGAGCGCATAGCTGTTCATGCGCTGGAAAATCTTGCGGCTTTCCCGGATCGCGTCGATGATGACGGATAGCCCGGGCGTCATCAACACGATCTCCGCGGCAGCGCGGGCCGCATCGGTCGCGCCTGAGACGGCAATACCCACATCGGCCTTCTTCAGAGCTGGGGCATCATTCACTCCATCACCGGTCATACCGACGATGTGTCCACGCTGCTGGAGCACATCCACGATGTGATATTTGTGCTCCGGAAACACCTGGGCGAAACCATCCGCCGTTTCAATCCGGTCGTTGAGCTGCCCGACTTCGTCTACTTTGGTGTTGCCGAACAGCGAGGCGTCGAGGATATTCGTTCCCAGGCCCAACTGCCGGGCAATCTCTTTGGCAATCGCGATGGCATCGCCGGTGACCATCTTTACGACAACGCCCATTTGCTTCGCGGCTGCGATGGTACTCCTGGAGTCCGGGCGCAGCGGGTCGGACAGCGGGATGATCCCAAGCAGTTGCCACGCGCCGTTCGCAGCGGCACGCGCGACACCAAGCGCACGATAGCCGCGTGAGGCGAAATCGTCGATCGCCTTTTCCGCTGCCGCCCGCACAGCAACGTCCGGCGCCGCCAAATCAATGATGACCTGCGGAGCACCTTTGGTGACCCGCAGGACCTGGCCGTCCGGACCCTGCAGATCGGCTTCCGTTCGCTTGTGCACCGGATCGAACGGCACAAAATTCTCCACGTGGTAGCCCTGAATCCGGTCGTTGCCCTGCACGCTGTTGAGGACCGCCAAATCGATGGCATCCTGATCCTCCGCACGAGATGCGAGGGCGGCTGCCACCAGCACTTCGTCCGCGGTATGGTTCTCGACCACGAAAGGCGTGTCCACGGCAAGTTTGTTCTGAGTAAGCGTGCCGGTTTTGTCGGAACAGAGCATGTCGATCCCTGCCAGCTCTTCGATAGCCGCCAGTTTGGTGACAACCGCCTCTTTGGCTGCCAGCACGCGGGCACCGACCGCCAGGGTGACCGACAGCACGGTCGGCATCGCTACCGGCACGGCTGCAACCGTCAGGACCAAAGCGAATTGCAGGGTGACGATCATGTCATCCCCACGGAACAGCGCGACGGCCAGGATCAAAACCACCAGCGCGATAGCGAGCAGAATCAGATAGTCGCCGATCTTCAGCACAGCTCGCTGGAAGTGACTGACGGAATGTACAGTCTCTACGAGATGAGCCGTTTTGCCGAAAAAAGTATTCACCCCGGTGCTGCAGACCAGTGCGTCGCTCTCGCCCTGCCTGACGATGGAACCGGAGTACACCACATCGCTCGTTTGCCGCGTGACGGGCAGCGATTCTCCGGTCAGCGCAGCCTGATCCACCTCCAACGGCTGTCCAGCCAGCAGGCGAACGTCCGCAGGGACAGTGTCCCCAAGGCGAATCCGGATGACGTCGCCGGGCACCAACTCACGCGCCGGCACTGAGACCCAATTCCCATCTCGTTTGGCACGCGCCTGCAAGGCCAGCCTGGCCTTCAATGCCGCAAGCGTATTGCCGGCCTGATACTCCTCCCAGAAACCGACGACGGCGTTCACGATCAGTAAGAGCAGGATGATGAGGAAATCAGCCCAGTGCCTGACGAGCAGCGAAAGGATCGCGGCTGCTTCGATCATCCAGGGAATCGGTCCCCAGAAGTAGGCCAGAAACTTCAAAATGGGATTGACTTTCTCTTCCGGCAGTTCGTTGCACCCGTAGCGGCTGAGTCTGCCCTGTGCATCGGCCTGCGTAAGCCCAGCGGGTGATGCGTTCAAGGCTTTCAAGACCTCAGCGAGCGGCGCCTTGCTCACATCGACAGACGATGCAGTCGGCTCATTACCGATTGGTCGGGAAGCGATCATGGCCCTATCCCTTTTTCTCCTCTGCGCGGTTACGCTGGCGAGCCTGGCGGGTCATCCATGTCGTCAAGCAGATCGCCCAGCTCCCTTTCCCACACATCGTCCAAAGGCGTGAATGGCTGTTCGGTGAACTCCTCAGCCAGACTCGCAATATAGGCTTTGGCCTCCAGTTGCGGCACCTCGCGCTCCAGTTCGTCGATCTTCAGCGCCATCGAGACAACGAGTTCCTCGCTGAGCTTCCGAAGTTCCGAAAGGTTGATACCCAACCCGAACAGGTGATTGAAGCGATGCATCAAATCGTACCATGCACG
>CAZPTF010000101.1:0-2022 GCA_964589015.1 uncultured Anaerolineae bacterium | reverse complement strand
CCGCCAAGCGTCGCTACCATTCTGATACCCAGCGCCGCGACGATATCCAGAAAAGCCTCGGCATATTGATCGACGTTGAGGTGCGGTTCTTCACCGAGAAAAATGACGAGCCCTTTACCGTCGGCCTTTGCATAGTAGAACGTGTTCGTATGCGAAGTGATCGACTTTCGATACCCGTCTTCCAGCTTGATTTCCGGGCGCATGAGATGATGCGTGCCGGGGATCTGGAACAGGTAAAAGCCGTCAGCCTTGATCTCTCCGATGGTGCGAGCCAGGGTTTGGTTGATGAGATATTCGGGCAAACCGGATGAGACGTCACCGGCATCAGCCCATTGACGCCAGCCGGCAATCATGTACAACTCGTCGGCCTCGGGTCGATCCCAGAGTTCAAATAGTTTCGCCATGTTGCCCTCCTTGTCCCCATCTTAAACCGGGGCGGGAGCTACGTCAAATCGCCTTGCGCACAGGCCGGACGGGCGTCTTAGCGAAATCGCTCTACTTCCAAGACGACCTGCGTCCGTCGCGCCTGGCCGGGTACTGTTATGGGAACGGTTGGCTCGCCCGCCGGCGGATATAGATCTGATCGATGGCGGCCTGATCGGAAAGCGACAGCAAAAAGAGCACCGTCCTGGCGATATCGTCAGGTTGCAGCAGGACTGTCGTGTCCAGGTCCGGACGTGCCGCACGCCCCATGTCCGTGTCCACTCCGCCAGGCAGGATAGCACTGACGCGAATGCCGTGTTCCTGTGACTCGAGCGCCAGGCCCTTGACCATCCCCAGCAGCCCATGTTTTGTCGCAGCGTAAGCGGTCTGACTGTGGTAAGTCTTGAAGCTCGCGACGCTGGCGAGCGCGATGATATACCCACTGTGTTGCGGGACCATGATCTTCATGGCCTGCTGGCAACACAGAAAGGTCCCGCGCAGGTTGATCGCCACCAACGCATCGAAGTCATCCACCGGGAAGTCGACCAAGTCGCCGGTCAAAATGACCGCGGCGTTGGCGACCATCACATCGAGCCTCCCAAACCGCTTGCGAATTTGCCGGAATAGTGCCTCGACACTCTCCTCCTGGGAGATATCTACCGGTATCGCGGACGCCTGTCCCCCCACGCCGGCAATCGTAGCAGCAACGTCCGCGAGCTGTACCGCGTTCCTGGCGGCAACGATGACGTGCGCTCCCGCTGCGCCCAGCGCCAACGCAATCGCCCGCCCAATGCCTCGTCCTGCGCCGGTCACCAGCGCGACCTGCCCACGCAAATCGGGTGACAGGATCGTTCCGCTGTCCGAACCTGCATATTGTGACTCCGTTGTCCGTCCCATTCCGACCTCACTTTCCCATCCGCTGGAATGCGCCCAAGATGCTTGGGAAACCAGCGAGCAGTGGGCAGGTCGCGTTTTCAGCGTGATCTGCCAGGTTCACACCAATCTCGTCTTGCCGGCCAAGACTGTGCCAATCTTGGACACGTTCCGCGCGCAAAGTTACCCTCGTGAACGGGCTGTCAGGTCCCCACACGGCTTGTGCGCAGATTGCTCCCGCCGGGAACCGCGGGCGTGCTCTCCAGCGCATTGGTCGCGTCAAAAGCGCTGCACCCGTCGCCAAAATCCCTGGATCACCCATCCGCTCGTTCCGCCCTCTCTATTATACGAAATGACTTTCGTTCCTGCAATCGTATACCCGTGTGTGACGACTGTCCACAGCGCCTGACGACGAGGCGCGCTTCAGCGAGTGCCGGCAATTGTGCCAGACTGAGCCAATATCCGGACACCTGGCGTGTGCCCGGCAATCCATTCACGCAGACTGTCTCGCGGACAGGTGCGTTCGAGATTCGCACGGTCTTGAGCTATTGCCAGGAACCCACTGTCCGCGTTGGATCACCGAAGGGGTAACTCCGCGCGCACGAAGGGAGCGGGCCCTGGCGATATCCATACCTGGGCCGGGTCGTGAGGGGCGACAGTCGACCGGAATACTCTTGACTTTGCACAGGAGGGGGAATATAATCGCTCCAATTGGAACCATTGGGT
>CAZPTF010000100.1:0-12494 GCA_964589015.1 uncultured Anaerolineae bacterium | reverse complement strand
CCTGACGGCATTACGCTCGAACTCATCGAATACAACGCACCCTGAACCCGCCAACAGGCCATGCTATACGTGCGGACGAGGCCGTACCGTTCAGGGCACAGGAATCGGGCAGAGGCTGTGGTAGCTTAACCGCTCTGGGGGTTTCTCGTGCACTGAGATCGGTCAGGCGCCGAAGTGCGGCCACTGGAGGATCCGAACATGAAAATCCGGCTTTCAGCAAAGACTGTACACAACGAATGGGTCCAGCGCATCGAGG
Source organism: uncultured Anaerolineae bacterium (assembly GCA_964589015.1). GTDB lineage: Bacteria > Chloroflexota > Anaerolineae > DAOTYC01 > DAOTYC01 > CAZPTF01. Next base: position 12,238 of record CAZPTF010000100.1, on the reverse strand, counting down.
AATACAGCGGGCAGAATCTGCTCGCCTGTTATCAGTGCGGGAAGTGCTCGGCAGGGTGCCCGGCTGCATCAGCGATGGACATGCTGCCCAGTCAGGTCATCCGCCTCGCACAACTTGGACAGGTCGAAACAATACTCGACTCGGAGGCACCGTGGTTCTGTGCGTCCTGCCAGACGTGCTACGCGCGATGCCCGAAGGGCCTGGATTTGTCGCGTATTATGGAAGCGCTGCGTGAGATCATCTTACAGGAACGTGGGGATCACATCGCCATCAATGCGCTGCCCGCCAATGAGCTGGCGAAATTTCCGCAGCAGGTGTACATCAGCAGCTTCCGGAAATACACGGCATGACCCGGCCAGGGCGCATGGCAGATGGCAGATGAGGTGTTGAGGCGCATTGCCAGCCTCGAAGCACGCGCAAAGGGTTGACAGCGTCGTGAACCTGTGGTATTCTAAGAGTGATTCCCACGAAGCGACAAGCGTTCCCACATTGTGGAACGACGCATCGTTTTATCACGCAAAGATGAGGTGGTTCAGTAGCCTGCCAGGCACGAATGTCGGGACAGGCGGCTTTCCGTTGAGATAAATTATGCGGTTGTGCTGAGATCTACAAGGTTATGTAATCATTTATTGCGAGGAGGCTCACAAATGAAAGCGGTCGTAAAGTACGCTACTGGGATTGGAAACGTGGGTGTGCGAGACATGCCGGAGCCCAATCCCGGCCCAGGCCAGGTGAAGATAGAGGTAAAGGCCGCAGGAGTGTGCGGCACCGACATCCACATCTATTACGATGAATACAAGACCACACCCCCAATCATCCTGGGGCACGAGCTGGCCGGTATCGTCGCCGAGATTGGTGAAGGGGTTACCACCTGCAAGGTGGGAGACCGCGTCACCTCCGAGACCTATTTCGACACCTGCGGTGTGTGTCGCTACTGCCGTGGCGGTCTGCCGAATCTGTGCGCCAAGCGGCGTTCGATCGGTTCCATCGTCAATGGTGCAATGACCAGGTACGTCATCGTTCCGCAGATCAACGTGCACCAGCTTCCGGGAAACGTGGATTTCCGGGCCGGTGCACTCACCGAACCGCTCACCTGTGTGGTTCACGGCGGGCTAATCCGAACCAAGATCATGCCCGAGGATGTGGTGTTGGTGTCTGGACCGGGCACCATTGGCCTGCTCGCCATGCAAGTGGCGAAGTCAGCGCAGGCAACCGTGGTCGTCAGCGGGCTGACGCAGGACGAGGAACGCCTCGCACTGGGCAAGGAGCTGGGCGCCGATTACGTTGTCAACATCGAAAAGCAGAACCTGTTTGAAGTCCTGGGCGATCTCACCGGAGGCTACGGCGCGGATGTCGTGTTCGAGTGCGCCGGCGCGGGACCCTCCGCGGCGATGTGTCTGAAGGCCGTGCGTAAGGCCGGCCAGTACACGCAGATGGGCCTGTCCGGAAAGCCATTCCAGTGGGACATGGATGAAGTCGCCTACAAAGAGATCCGCATGACTGGCATGTTCGCCACAATCCCCGAAGCATGGGTGAAGGCTCTGCAGTTGATGGCAAGCGGCCTGGTGAACACGAAACCTCTGGCGTCGCATGCACTTCCGGTCACCGAGTGGGAAAAGGCGTTCGACATGTTTAAGAACAAAGAAGGCTTCAAGATCATCCTGGAGCCGGTGGGCTGAAAGACACAGGTGGTATCGATCTGGTTATCGTCAGATTTGCATATCTGGCATCGAATCAGCTACCATTAAGCAGCCACATACGAAAAGAGGCAATCGAATGATTGGGATCAACCTGGAAGGCAAGGTCGCTATCGTCACCGGCGCCGGCAGAGGTATCGGTTTGGGTATCGCCCAGGTCCTGGGCAAGGCTGGAGCGACGGTCGTCATCGCCGAAGTCGACGCGGACCTGGCAAGCAAGGCTGCCGCGGCGATGGAAGCGGACGGGATGTCCGCCGCCGCAGTTCGTGTGGACGTCTCCAACGAAGCATCCGTTACGGGCATGGCACAGGAAATCCGCGAGCGGTTCGGCAGGATCGACATCCTCGTCAATAACGCCGGGGTGCAGTCCTACGTGAATTTCGAGGAGACGTCCTTCGCAGAATGGACGCGCGTCATGTCGATCAACGTCGGCGGAGCGTTTCTCTGCACGAAGGCGGTATACAGCGCGATGAAAGATGTGGGCGGGGGTGCGATCGTCAACCTGGCGTCGATGGCGGCACGAACCGGCGGGCAGGCGAGCCCGGTGAGCTATACGGCATCCAAGACCGGCGTGATCGGCCTGACGAAATCAACTGCCCGTTCGCTGGGGAAATACGGCATTCGCGTAAATGCTATCTGTCCGGGGATCATCGATACCGAAATGATCGCGCACTGGAGCGATGAACTGCGCGTCCATTGGGAGAACCAGATGCCGCTGGGTCGCCTGGGAACGGTTGAAGACGTGGCGAAAGTAGTGCTCTTCCTCGTGTCTGACCTGGCCGTCTATGTGACCGGCACGACGACGGATATCAACGGTGGGTACGCAATGTACTAGCGGTTCCGGCAGAGGTATATGTCTTTCGGCACAAAAATTGGGGAGGTAGTGAGTATGACAACCAGTACGGGGCCAGCAGAGTCACTTCCGGAGCAGGTACGCTCCGCGAATCAGCAACGGTTGAGTCGAATAATCTATACGATCAGGAATTCGGGTGTATATCTCGCTCTGCTCGGTCTGATCTTAGTCTCTGCGATCGTGAAACCAGCCTCGGTCGCCCCAACCCACCTGCTCGACGTGACCCGCCAGGCCTCCGCGCTGGGCATTGTCGGTATCGGGCAGACTCTGGTGATCCTGACCGGGGGGTTGGACCTGTCCGTGGGCTCTACAATCACCCTGATCGACGTCATGGCGCCGCAGATGATCATGAACCAACCGCATCGGATCATTCCCACGGTGCTTTTGTGCCTGGCCGTGGGCATTCTGATCGGTTTGATCAACGGGTTACTCGTCACCAAATTGCGGATCAATCCATTCGTCGCGACGCTGGGAATGAATTCCGTGGTCATGGGTGCGGCGTTGGTCTACTCACGTGGCGCTCCGCTCGGTTCCCTGCCACCGGTGTTCCGTTTCTGGGGGACCGGTTTCATTGGGCCGATACCCGCTTCGACGATCATCTGGCTCGTCCTGGTCGTAGCGAGCATTGTGATCTTGAAACGGACGGTGCTTGGCCGCTACATCTACGCGACCGGCGCGAATCCCCAGGCCGCGCGCCTGGCGGGTGTCCGTACACAATGGGTCATCCTGGGTTGCTACGTGGCGTCCGGTTTCTTCGCCGCAGTGGCCGGTCTGGTGTTGTCGGCTTACATCGGCGTGGGGACGCTGACGCTTGGTGAAGATTACATGTTGAACTCGATCGCCGCCGTCGTCGTCGGCGGTACGCGGTTCGAGGGCGGCAAGGGCACGCTGACGGGGACATTCGTCGGCGCGCTGTTCTTGATGGTGCTTTTCAGTCTGGCGGGCATGATCAATATGCTCCACGCCGGGGAATTGGCGTTGAAGGGCCTGATCATCATCGGCGCGGTCGCCATGTACGCCAGAAGTCGCGCCAATTAATGGGGGGATATTCGCACGAGAGGAGGTGATTGCAGGGGGGGCAGAGAAGATCCAGAGCATTGAAGTAACTGAACTGCACAATTGGATGTATCAAGGCTAGCTACAAATTCATGTTCAAGGAGGAAATCAGATGAAGACTCACAGGCTCTTTGCCGTGCTCGCTATCGTGTTACTGCTGTGTTCTGCAGTACCGGTCGCGATAGCGCAAGAGGGTGGCGAAGTTGAGATGGTCGACACGTCTCAATATGCCAAGGAAGGTCCGTACACGATCGGGTTCAGCAACATTTCGGTCGTCAACTCCTGGCGTGTCCAGATGGTCGAGGAACTCAAGGCCGCTGCCGAGGCAAATCCCGACGTTGCTGAGCTGTACGTCACGGACGCGGGTGGCGACATCAACAAGCAGATCGCCGACATCGAAGACTTGATGGCGAAGGGGATCGATGCCTTGTTGGTAACCCCGGCTTCCCCGACCGCCTTGATCCCGGTGATCGAAGAAGTATACGACGCCGGAATTCCGGTAATCGTCTTCAACAGCTTCCTGGAAGGCGACGGCTACACCGCGTTCGTCGGCAAGGACCAGGTTGCCTTCGGTTACACTGGTGGCAAGTTCATCGCCGACGCGTTGGGCGGCAAAGGCAAGATCATCGCTCTGAGCGGTATCGCTGGCAACAGCATCACCGAAGACCGCTGGAAGGGCGCTCAGAAGGCATTCGAAGGCACCGAAATCGAAGTGCTGGGCCGTGAGTTCGCCGACTGGGCCCTGGACAAAGGTAAGATCGCCGCGGAGAACCTGCTGGCTGCCCACCCCGAGATCGACGGTGTGTGGTCCGGTGGCGGCGCGATGACCCAGGGCGCGATCGAGGCCTTCCTGGCTGCCGGTCGTCCGCTGGTCCCGATGTCCGGTGAGGACAACAACGGCTTCCTGAAGCTGTGGGCGAAGTATCGCGATCAGGGCTTCAGGGGAATCGCTCCGAGTGAGCCAACCTGGGTCAGCGGCGAAGCGCTCAAGATGGCGCTGAAGGCATTGCAGGGTCAGCCGATCCCGCAGAAGTACATGCTCCCTGATGCACCGATCACAGACGAGAATCTGGATCAGTACGTCCAGCCGAACAAGCCGGATTCACTGTGGGCGAACACCCGGCTGTCGCAGGAAAAGATCGACGAGCTGTACCCCGACGAATAGTCGTCTCGATCGGGTCACAAAACAGTATTAAGTACGGGGGGAGGGGCACATCTCCTCCCCCTCCAAGAAAAGGATCCAAGTCACAAGCACGAGCCGACACGAGGATGGGAGGGAAATAGAGTATGAACGATGCGAATGACAATATCATTCTCGAAATGACATCAATCAGCAAAGGCTTCCCTGGTGTGCAGGCACTCAATGATGTCTCGTTCTCTTGCCGCCGGGGACACGTCCATGCCCTTGTGGGAGAGAACGGTGCTGGAAAATCGACACTGATGAAAATTATGACCGGTGCATACCAGCCGGACGCGGGACAGATCGTCTTCAAAGGTATTCCACGGGTGATCTCCCATCCAAGTGAGGCCCAGGAGCTGGGGATCAGTATCATCTATCAGGAATTCAACCTGGTCCCGTACATGAGCGTCGCAGAAAACATCTTCGTCGGACGAGAGCCGCGCACGGCACTGGGGCTGGTCGATTGGCGGGCAATGCGCACTCAAGCCACCGCGCTGTTGAGTGATCTGAACGTCACGGTCGATGTGGATGCCTGGGTCAGAGAACTTCCTGTAGCACAGCAGCAGATGGTCGAGATCGCAAAGGCCTTATCATTAGATGCTGATATTATCATTATGGATGAGCCAACCGCTGCATTGGCCGAGACCGAAGTACAGGTGCTGTTCGACATCGTCGAGCGGCTCAAAAAGCAAGGACGCTGCATCGTATTCATCTCGCATCGTCTTAAGGAAGTATTCCAGATCGCAGACGACATCACCGTAATGAGAGACGGTGAAGTGACCGCCTTTCGCCTGGCAGCAGAGACTGACATTCGCGAGGTGACCAACCTGATGGTGGGACGCGAGCTCGACCAGCACTTCCCACCCAAGACGGTCGCCGTTCACGACGAAGAAGTGCTCACCGTACGCAACCTGAACAAGCAAAACATCCTGCGCGACGTAAACCTTACGCTGCGTAAGGGCGAGATCGTCGGCATCGCTGGCCTGGAGGGCCATGGGCAGCGCGAACTGGTGCGTGTCATCTTCGGAGCAGACGGTAAGGACAGCGGAGAGGTCCTGGTGGAAGGTGTCAAACGGGAAATCACGTCCCCGCGTGAAGCCATCTCCGCAGGGATCGCCTTCGTGAGCGACGACCGGAAGACCGAGGGGATCATTCTCGACCTTTCAGTCCTCGAGAACGTCGCGTTGCCCAGTCTGCCGAGCAGAGCTTCAGCCGGGTTCATCAACCAGTCGGCGGAGCGACAGACGGTCAGCAAGATCGTCGAGGAACTCAATGTCAAGACACCGTCCCTCGAGCAACTCACGGTGTTCTTGAGCGGCGGGAACCAGCAGAAGGTCGTTCTGGCAAAGTGGCTGGTAACCCAACCCAAGATCATCATTTTCGCCGAACCGACGCGCGGCATCGATGTGGGTGCGAAGGAAGAGATCTACCGGCTGATGCGTGATTTCGCCGATCACGGGACGGCGATCCTGATGGTGTCCAGCGAGTTGGGCGAAATCCTCGGCATGAGTGATCGCGTCTTGGTCATGCATGACGGGCAGGTCGTTGCGGAGTTCAGCGGAGAAGAGGCCACAGAGAGCGCGATCATGCACGCCGCGGTCGGCGCGCCGGTATAGACCCGGGGCGCGGTATCCGGAGGATCGTTGGCTTATAGAGCGAATACAGCGCCCCTCCGGAGTTAGAGAGGGAGGTAACGGAGAAAAGTGCACGAGAACACTCAACTTACAACACCGGAAGCCAAGAAGAGCGGCGGCATCGCACGATTGCTCAGCACCCGCCGTGGTAGTTCCGCCCTGGTCTGGCTCATTCTGCTCGCGATCGTCATTTTCGCTGCGGCGGTTTCGCCCCCTTTTCTCGGGCAGCGTAACATCTATAACGTTTTCAAACAGGTAGCAGCTCTCGGCATCGTGAGCGTCGGCCAAACCTTCGTGATTCTGCTGGCGGGCATCGACATCTCCGTCGGTGCAGTCGTCAGCCTGGTGTGCTGTATCAACTCGCACGTGATGCCAGTAGAGCAACCGTGGGCCATTCCGCTGGGCCTGGTACTTTCGATAGCCGTCGGCCTGGTCGTGGGCACGATCAACGGATTCGGAGTCACAAAGCTGAAGGTCGCTCCCTTCATGATGACGCTGGGGATGATGTCCATCGTTCAGGGTGCTGCCATTTTCCTGCGTGTGCAGCCCGGCGGGGTCATTCCACGTGAGTTTGCCTCGCCACTGACTGACAACATCTGGATCATCCCCATTCCGCTGATCCTGTTCGCTGTCGCCGCACTCATCGGCTACTTTCTGCTCAACCGCACCGTCTACGGACGGCACCTGTTCGCCACAGGAGGGAACGAGATCAGTGCGCGGTTGTCCGGAATTCACACCGATCGTGTCAAGATGCTGACTTTCATTATATGCAGCACGATGGCGGCACTCGCGGGCATCTTTATTACGGCGCGAATCCGTACCGGAGACGCGCTGGTAGGTTCGTCGTTCGGGCTCGATTCGATCACGGCGGTCGCTATCGGCGGCACCAGCATGGCGGGCGGACGGGGTGGCATCGCTGGCACTATTGCCGGCGCATTCATGGTGGCGCTCCTTGCCAACATCTTGAACCTGGTGGGCGTTTCCAGCTTCTACCAATACGTGTTTAAGGGCTTGTTGATCATCGTCGCCGTGGCCATCTATGCCGAAAGATAGCGGCAGAACGCACAATACGGCAGAAACGACGGGAGTTGCTTCATTCATGTATCCACACCTGTTCCAGCCGGCGAACATCGGCACACTGCAATTGAAGAATCGGCTTATCGGTGCAGCAACTGTGACGAACATGGCCACGGTCGATGGCTCCGTGAGCGAACGGACGATCGCACACTATGCGCGCCGCGCAAAGGGCGGGGTCGCACTCGTCACCGTCGAGATGACAACCTTTCACCCGAGCGGCCGCGCCTGGGTTTACATGCTGAACCTGTGGGATGACAAATACATCCCGGGGTTCAAGCGGCTGGTCGACGCGATCCACGCGAACGGCGCGAAGTGCACCATCCAACTCGGTCACGGCGGGAGACAGACGAACCGTGCCCACGTACACCAGCGTCCGGTTGCACCATCCGCCATCGCGCAGTTTCCCGAAGGGCATCCATTTCATGTCATGCCGCGCGCATTGCACAAAGAAGAAATCGTCGAGCTCGTCGACGCCATCAGTGAGGCTGCTGCCCGCGCACAGCAAGCCGGCTTCGATGGCGTCGAGGTGCACGGCGCGCACGGCTATCTGTTCCACCAGTTTCTCTCCCCGGCTGGCAACCTGCGCACCGACGAATACGGAGGTGACACGGTGGGGCGTGCGCGGTTCATCTGCGATGCCATACGCGCGATCAAACAACGCTGCGGCAGCGATTTCCCAGTAATATGTAAAATCGACGGTGACGAGCATGTTGCAGGCGGTATCGGGCCGGACGAAGCGTGCCGGATCGCGCAGTACATCGCCCAAGCCGGTGCCGACGCCATCGAAGTATCTGCGGGTTGTGCCGCAGCGTTGTCGTACATCCTGCCACCCGCGTGCATGCCGTCGGGCATCAACGCGGATGCCGCCGCGGCGATCAAAGCGAGCGTATCGATCCCGGTCATCGTCGTCGGTAAAGTCGACACGCCGGAACTGGCAGAGCAGATCCTCGCGGGGGGCCAGGCGGATTTCGTGGCGATGGCGCGGGCGCTGCTCTGCGATCCCGATTTCCCACTGAAAGCACAATCCGGCCAAGCGCAGGAAATTCGCCCGTGCATGTACTGCAACCAGGGCTGTAATCGCGTCGACCACCAGTTCAGCATCACCTGCGTTTTCAATCCGACGGTCGCGCAAGAGATGGAAGCCGGGTTCGCCCTGGACGCCGCGGCGGTGCCACGGCGTGTGCTGGTAATCGGCGGCGGGCCGGGCGGACTGGAGGCCGCGCGCGTCTGCGCGACTCGCGGGCACCAGGTCACGCTGTGCGATGCGGGCGAACGCCTGGGCGGCCAGATGCTGCTCGCCGCCATGCTGAACACGAAGACATCGTGGATCAAGATGGTCGATTACTACGAGCATCAACTGGCACGGCTGGGTGTCGACGTGCGGCTCAAGACGCCAGTCGATGCGGCCTACGTCCGGCAACACGAGCCGGATGTGGTCATCATGGCGACCGGGGCAATGCCCGCGTTGCCGAGATTGCCAGGCATCGGCGATCATCCGCAAGTTCTGTCCGTTTTTGAGATCCTGCGCGGCAGGCTCCCTGAGGGAAAGAAGGTTATCGTCATCGGCGCGCAGCGCGCGGGCGCGGATATTGCCGCCTACTTGGGAAGCCGCGGGTACGACGTGCACTTCGTCGTGCGCGGCACGGACCTGTCATACGTTGCGACGAACGAAGGGCTCAGTACGCGACCTCTCCTCATCGAGGAGCTGAAAGCCTGCGGGGTCGATTTCTTGTTCGACACGGACGCGGTGGCGGTGAACGCTGCGGGTGTCATACTGCGCCGCAACGGTGTCGAAGAAATCGCCGCCTGCGATGCCATCGTCACAGCCACGGGTCTGCGACCCGCCAATCACCTCAAGCGCAGTCTGCGCGAGGGACCGTGGAGCCTGTACCTGATCGGTGATTGCGTCGCCCCGCGCGGCTTCGAAGATGCCATACGAGAAGCTTTCCATCTGGCGGTATTCATTTGAGTGCCGCCGGAGATAGACAGAAGCAACAACAAACTAGCAATCTACCAAGAGAGGAGCAACAATAATATGTCGCCAGATAATGATTTGATGCGTATGTACATCTTCAGCCACGGGTACATAGAGAATGATGTGGCAGTGAACCTGCTCAACCCATACTTGGGCACCGAGGACAACAAGAATCCGCAGGCGCAATGGCACCGCGTGCCTTCCGTGACGTTCCTCATTCACCACCCGCAGGAAGGCTGGATTCTGTACGATAGTGCGTCTCATCCTGATGCGATGACACGCTGGCCCGAATGGAATCGTCGTTTCGCTCCACCGACCATCCCGCCGGACGAGACGCTGGTGGCCCGCCTTGCCCAGGTTGGCCTGAAGCCGTCCGACATCGACTGGCTGATTCAATCTCACTTGCATCAGGACCACGCGGGTGGGATCGAGTTCTTCGCGAACACCAAAGCGGGCTCACGCGTTCTCGTGCACCGCAAGGAGCTGGAGCGGGCACTGTTCAACGCGTTCTCCGGTCAGGAGGACACCAAAGCCTACCTGAAGGAGGACTTTGCCGGTATCCCCGGTATCAAATACGAATGCATCGAGGAGGATTACCTCGAATTTGCACCCGGGATCGACATCGTGCACCTGCCCGGACACACGCCCGGCGTGATCGGCCTGTTATTGCACTTCAAGAACAGCGGGACGATCATCCTGCCATCGGATGCGCTCTACATGGCCGAAAACTTCGGCCCTCCGCCCTGGCTGCCGGGCATCTTCGACAATTCGGAAGATTGGCGCAAGTCCGTGCGCAAAGTAGCCGTGCTGCAGAAGAAATACAACGCCAGAATCTTCTACCCGCACGACTGGAAACAACTGACGACTGAGATGAAACTGGCGCCTGAATACTACGACTAGAGGTCACCTATCGTGACTTCGGTTGACATCCAGAGCCACCACCACAGGTGGGGTACGTGCCTGCCGCTGCCAGACCAGAGTGGCAATACATCATAGTAACCGACCATTCAGCAGAGAAATCCACTCTCCTCGAACGAGTCGTGTCAGATATGGCTAGCGCGCACGCCTTTGTTCGAGGAGAGTCTCTCATACAGGCCTGCTGTTTGCACATTTTCTCCAATGGAGGGCCAGAGGAAAAGCGATAGCAGGTGTCCAGCAGCTTTCGGAAATACGCGGCATGAGCCGAGTGTGAGGTGAACCATGCGTGTGCCTTACTTCCCAGGTTGCACCCTGAAGACCAAGGCGACCGGTTTCGAGAGCTCCTTGCTCGCTTCCAGCGCAGTGCTGGGGATCGAGCTCGTCGAGCTCTCCAACTGGAATTGCTGCGGCGCGACGTTTCCGCTATTGGCGGATAACGTGATGGATCTGGCCGGGCCAGCCCATATCCTGGTGGACGCGCGCCGTGAAGGTGAACGAGTCGCGGTCGCTTGTACGACCTGCTACAACGTCCTGCGCCGGACGAACCACCTCATCCGTCGGGACGATGACATTAGAGATAAGCTCAACTTCTTCATCGACGCAGACTACGCCGGAGACCTGGAGGTCCTCGACGTGCTGCAGATCATTCGCGACGAAGTCGGTTTCGAGGCCGTCACCCGCGCGGTACAGGTGCCGCTGTCTGGTCTCAAAGTAGCGGCCTACTACGGCTGTATGGTACTGAGACCGCCGCGTGAAGTGGCCTACGAAGACCCCGAGAACCCTCAGACGCTCGACCAACTCAGCGTTGCACTCGGCGCAGAACCAGTCCCCTATTCGCACAAGGGCGAATGTTGCGGCGCGTTTCTCGCTGTCAAGTCGCCGCAGGCGACGGCGGACATGTGCCGCCCGATTCTGGAATCCGTGCTGGCGAACGGCGCCGATGCGATCGTGACCAACTGCCCGGTGTGCCAGTTCAATCTCGACAGGCAGCAGTCCGCCTTGCAGCGGCTGCAGGGCGGATTCCGCGCTGTCCCGGTGCTGTACTATAGCCAGTTACTCGGCCTGGCGCTGGGACTCGACACACGGACATTCGGACTGGACCAGCATTATGTCGATATACGGCCCATGCTCGAACGATTTGCCGTGCTCGACACACCCCGATTGGAGTGACGATGAACGCACCCGCTCGCCGTGCGCTGGTGATCGGCGCCGGTATCGCAGGGATTCAAGCCGCACTGGATATCGCAAACGCCGGACACGAAGTCGTGCTGGTCGAACGGCTGCCGTCCATCGGTGGGCGTATGGCGCAGTTGTCCGAGACGTTTCCAACGCTGGACTGCGCACAGTGCATCCTTACGCCACGCACGGTCGAGACGGGCCAGCATCCTAACATCCGGCTGTTCCCCTCCTCCGAAGTGCTGGCGGTCGACGGGGAGATCGGCGACTTTCGCGTCCGCATCCTGCGGCATGCGACTTACGTGGACGAGACGCGCTGTACGGGCTGCGGATTGTGCCAGGAGAAATGCCCCACGCACGTGTACTCCGACTTTCAACGCGGTATGGAGCCACGCAAAGCGATTTACACGCTGTCCCCACAGGCAGTTCCGAACAAGCCGGTGATCGACCGGCAGGGCTGCCGCTTCTTCCAGACAGGGAAGTGCCGCATCTGCGAGCGACTGTGCCCCACCGGTGCGATCGATTTCGAGCAGCAGGAACGCATCGTCGAAGAGCGGGTGGGCGCGATCATCGTCGCCACCGGCTTCGATCTGTATCCCCTCTCGCGACTCGGCGAGTACGGAGCGGGGGAGATTCCCGACGTGATCGATGGGCTGGCGTTCGAGCGGCTGC
>CAZPTF010000099.1:9325-12578 GCA_964589015.1 uncultured Anaerolineae bacterium | reverse complement strand
GTGCGTACACTTGCAGCTTGATTGTATCACGAGGGACAGCCACCGTCAAGGTCGCTTGCGTGCAGGGGTGTTTCCAGGGATTCTGGCGACAAGTGCAGTTCCTGTGCCGCGACCAATGCGCCGGAGAGCACGCCCGCTGGAGCGGACTATGCCAGAGACTGTGCCAATCCACTAAGGTGTAGACCGGTACAGGGTCCGCCCAGGCACAGCAGGCCCGCGACAACGGCGGTGGCGTCGGAGATTGGCACAGTCAGACTTCACGCCTACGACTGGGCCAATCTCCGCACAGGCCATGCGGGGGTCTGGCGGCCCGTTCCCGGGGGCCCCCCGCGCAAGCGGAACACGTCCAAGATTGGCACAGTCTTGACCACCTCGAAGATATTCGTGTGAACCTGGCAGGGCACGTTTTCAGTGTGACACGCCCACTACTCGTCGGCCTCCCAAAAATCGCGGATGCACCCTGCGTGCAAGCCTGCCGCGAGGCGAAGCCCCGCGCTATCAAGTCAAAGTCCTGCGGACTGACGATTGTGCGTTATGTCAGCCTGCTGCAGTGGGCTTCGTAACCTTAGCCCGGAAGTGGACGATCAGGAAATGCTCGTCTTTCCCGCAGCAGGACGCCACGCTCTGGCCGTGGAGCTTTGAGAAGAAACCCGGAGCGGATGAAACCTGGAGCAGACGTTCAGGCCATTCAGCCCGCGCCGGCACAGGTGCGTTCTGGCGTCTCCTCCAATTGCCCTTCCGATGTGATACTCAGGAGCGTCTTGGCGGCTTCTTCCGGCCCCCTGGTTTGATAACCCGCAATGCCCAGGCGTGTCCGCAACTGCCCGATCCAGACGCCTGCCTTGATGGCGGCCTCGAAGGTTCTGGTGGCAAGGTCTTCGTGCAGGTCCTTATACTGCGGCGGACCGAAGATGTTCGCGAAGTAGCTGTGGACCAGCCCGGTAGCCGCCGTTGTCCCTTTTGCCATCGCCGCTCCATCGCGGAAGACCTCCAGTGCGCTGTCGAGAGACTGCAATCGCCCGGCGATGGGATGCGTTTCGTCCACATCCTCGTAATTGTTCGCGTACAGGATGAAATCCACCGGATACCCCTTCAAGACCTCGTCGATCGTCGTGATTGGCAGGATGACGCGCGCATTCACGCGTTGTGGACTCATGATAATCGCCCGGTCGATCTGCCCGAAAGCGTATCCTTGCTGCAGGTCGTCGAGACGGATGAACGCACCGATCTCGGTGCCGTAGGCCAACACCTGACCGTCGGGTGTGATCTCGAGGGAACCCATGTCGTCGGCGATGATGCGCAGCTCACGGATGTTGTTGCCGCCGAGGACGCGGAATGCTTCCAACGTCTCCGACTTGCCGGTCGCAGTGTCGCCGATGAGCAAGATATTCGTCTCGTGCCCGGTCTTCAACAGGATGTGCACCATCGCGCCGTGATAGGGCATCCGTCCGCGTTTCATCATAACGATGTTGTGCAGGGTAAGCGTCATCTTCTTCAAGTAGCCGAAATACCCGAACTTGTCCTCCCCCGGCACCGCACCAACCAAGAGACCGTTCTCTTCGTCATCGAAAAACACAGTGGGCAATTCGCCAAAATCGGCCAGTGTATCGGATGGGAGGCCGTACAGGTACAGTGCGTCCGGACCTTGTGCGATTTGTTCGTCCGAAGCCAGCTCGAACAGATTCGCCAGGGCAGTGCCCAGCCCAATGAACTTCTGGTGGAAGTAGATGAAGATCACCAGCGGACCGACCACAGCCGGATAGCATAGCCACTCGCGCTTTGGGAGCTTCAGCCCATCTACCGGATTGCGGGACACCTGCTGGAACTGCCCTTCCCGCTTGTTCATCGGCGGGTCCACGATCATCGGTGGGGTGATCCATACCTGGCGGATGAAAGGCACACTGCCGACAGCCTCGCAGTATCTCTCGGGCAGTTTGTTTTCTCGCGGGACGGCGATCAGCGCTACGTTGCATCCGGCGGCTACCTGCCGGTAGACACGGGGATGATCGCTGGTGATGTTTTCACGGACATCGCGGTACGCTGAGCGAACCAGGTGTGTCAGAGTCTCCGCAGTGGCGTTGAACGCACGATAAGGCCGTTGATCCAGACTGCTCGGTCCTGGTTCCCCGTGGAGCACCAGAAAGCGGTCAAACGACCGCCAGAAGTTGTACAGGTCCGCGACGAATTCATCCAGTGCTTTCCGTGTCCCGTGATCCAGCACTTTTTCACCTTGGGGCAGAGAGTCGGCCAACTGCTCGAGCGGGAAATCGCAAAGGCTCCGCAGAGTTCCGAGCAGCAGCGCGCGGCCCTCGCGAGTCGTCACGTCGAATGGAAGTGCCTTCAGCAACGGTGCGTGGCAGTCTTGCAGCCTGTCGATATATTGCTCGATGACGCGCAGGAAGATGTCGCTGTGTAGCAATTCCTGCTTTGTCGAGCAGACGTGATCATCCGTGTGAATGATGATTTGATTGGCTTCCTGCTTAAAACCTTTGATTGCCATAAAACCTCCAGTTCACCACTTGGGTTCCTGTTTGCATTCGTTATCTTCAAAAACACGCCAGTAGGAGAATAGTCACGCATATTCATCCCTTCGATTTTCGGTACCGCTGTCTGCCCCTGATACGCAAGGTGAACGGCTACGCAATCGGTCATCGCGACCATTGCGGTGGCAGGGCAAACAAAAACCGCAACGGGACAGCTTGTCGCTCCCGTGCGGCGTGTTCTCCCATCGACGGTTCAGTTGTGTTGGTCAGGTATCGCGTGGTATATCCAACCATCCCCCACGCGGGGCACAGCGCGTCGTGACAGCACGACAACAACTCACTGACTGCCTCCGCCATTTGCGACGAATTTGAGCGCCGCCGAGTTGATGCAATAGCGCAACCCGGTTGGCGGCGGCCCGTCGTCGAACACGTGCCCCAGGTGTGCGTCACAGCGAGCGCATTTCACTTCGGTGCGCACCATGCCGTGGCTGCGGTCGGAGTGCTCCTCCACCGCATCCAACCGGACGGGCTGCCAAAAGCTGGGCCAGCCACTGCCCGAGTCGTACTTGGCACCGGAATCAAACAGCTCGTTACCACAGGCACTGCACAGGTAGGTCCCTTTTTCTTTGAAGGCGTAGTAACGCCCGGTGAAGGCCCGCTCGGTTCCCCCCTGCCTGATCACCTGATATTGTTCGGGGGTCAGAAGCGCCTTCCACTCTTCATCGGTCTTGATCACTTTGCCAACCATGTTCGTCCTTTCCTCACGCGCG
>CAZPTF010000099.1:8010-9225 GCA_964589015.1 uncultured Anaerolineae bacterium | reverse complement strand
CGGGCGTGCAGACGCTGGGTACTGATCGCGACTTCGGCTCCCATCCCGAACTGCGAGCCGTCGGTGAAACGGGTGCTGGCGTTGACGTATACCGCTGCCGAGTCCACCTCGTCGACGAAGCGCAGCGCATTGGTGTAATTCTCTGTGACGATCGCATCAGAGTGATGGGTGCTGTGTTCCTGGATATGAGCCAGGGCTTCGTCCAACCCATCCACGACTTTCACGGCGGCGATCAGCGCCAGAAATTCAGTGTCGAAATCATCGGGGCCAGCGAGACAGGCCAGCGGATGGTGCTGCAGGATCTCGTACGCACTCGGCGCACAGCGCAGCCGCACCTCCGCCCGCTCCAGGTCCGCAGCGATGGCTGGTAGCAGCCGTTCCGCCACGGCACGATGGATCAAGATCACGTCGAGCGCGTTGCATACGGTGGGGCGCTGCACCTTCGAATTGAAGATGATCGGCAGCACTTTAGCGGCATCTGCGCTTTCATCCACGAAGACGTGGCAGATGCCGATGCCGCCGGTAATGACCGGGATCGTGGCGTTTTCCAGAGCGAAGCGATGCAAATCGGCACCACCGCGCGGAATAATCATGTCGATGTACTCATTCGCCGTCAACATTTCCTTCACCAGCTCGCGTTCCGGTGACTGCACGAGCTGGACGGCAGCGGCTGGCACTCCGGCCTGCGCGCAGGCAGACGAAACGACCTCCGCCAGAGCACGGTTGGAGTTCGCCGCTTCCTTACCGCCACGCATGATGGTCGCGTTGCCCGATTTCAGGCATAGCGCTGCGATATCGACGGTAACGTTAGGGCGCGATTCGTAGATCACGCCGATGACCCCGAGCGGCACGCGCCGTTTGCTGACCCGCAGCCCATTCGGCAGCAGACGCTCGTCGATCGTCTGGCCTACCGGATCGGGCAGCGCCGCCACCGTCAAGACGTCCGCAGCGATGCCCTCCAGTCGCGACTCGTTCAGTGTGAGTCGTTCGAGCAGCGGCTCGCTCAGGCCGGCTTCACGTCCGGCGGCCAGATCCCCGGCGTTGGCCTCCAGGATGAACACGCGCTGTTGCAGCAGCGCAGCGGAGATCGACTCCAGAGCCAGGTTCTTGGTCCGCGCGTCGATCATTCTCAGTTGCCGACTGGCATCACGGGCACGTACGCCCAGTTCACGAATTTCCGACATGATACCGCCCTCCACCATCCCTGATTATTAC
>CAZPTF010000099.1:4485-7910 GCA_964589015.1 uncultured Anaerolineae bacterium | reverse complement strand
CGAACCTGGCAGATCACGCTGAAAACACGACCTGCCCATTGCCCGCTAGCCCCAAGATTTCCGGATGCACTTCCTCGTTTTGCACTTCACAGTCGTCGATGGTATATTGTGCAAGACAAATACAATCGGACGAGTCCCTTCTGTTCCCGACCGTGCCACAACCGCAGTACGGTCACCATGTTACCGGCGGAGGACATCATGGAACTGGTCAACGGCGTCATTAACGCACTCTTCGTGCAGCACCCACTCCACGTTATGTTCGTGCATTTCCCCATTGCGCTCACCACGAGCGCCCTGTTGTTTATCGTCCTGGCATTGCTGCTGCACAATGAACACCTGGAACGCGCAGCGTATTACGTCACGATTTTGGTCGTGCTGGGTACAGCCGCCGCTTCCCTCAGTGGTATGAGCGACAACGTGGTCCGGTATGACGGAGGAGCCCCCAATTTCCACGTCAAGATTTTCCTGGCGATTTCCCTGTTCATTTTGAGCCTGGTGGTGGTCATCAGCCGCACACGCAATGCCAGGCTGCTCTGGCGCAAAGACACGGTGATCTTGTACGGCGCGGCTTTCGTGGGGTGTTTCGTTCTAGCCGCCACGCTGGGATTCCTGGGCGGCGTCATCGTGTATGGATTTTAGGAGGAGCCAAATGCCAAACAACGCATGCAGAGATTCGTCACCAGCGGAGAAGAGCAGTGTAGGCCGGCAAGTGCTCATTATCATCGTCGTGATAGTGATCTTCGCCGCACTGCTCGCCGTTTACCTGCAATTGAACGGCGGAGCGGGGCAAATCCTATCTGCGACTGACACGCCGCTGCCGGCGCCGACGAATACCGCCGCCCCGGCTGTTGCGGATTCGCCAGGCCCGAGTGATACGGCGGCAGCACCACCGACGGAGCCATCCCCACCGACCGGCACGCCGGCTCCAGCCGCTGCCGCGACGACCGACACCGCAACTGCTGCCGCAGTCGCCGAGACGCTCGTTGTCGAGGACATCGCGGCGGGAGACGTCAGCTTCATGAGCGATGTGCTGCCGATTTTCGAGGCGCGCTGCACGCAGTGTCACGGCAGCAGCAGCCCACGCGCCGGAATATCACTTGCGTCCTATGACGATGTGTTGGCCGGTGGCGCACGAAAAGTGGTTGTGCCTGGGGACGCCGATACGAGCCGGTTAGCGCAGGTGGTTGTCTCTGGGGAAATGCCGCCTCGCGGCGATAAACTGACCACGGAACAGATTCAGTTCATTGTCGACTGGATCAACGCCAAAGCGCCCAACAATTAGCCCCCTTCCGGTGCTGCCGAACAGGGGCGGCATCGAGCGGATGAAAGCGCAGCCCATGCAATCGGGCGGCGCACCTGACTGGTGTGCCGCAATCGACGACGTATGCAGGCGAGGGATCGACTCTCCAGCGCTGCGGAGGTCATCCCTCGTTCCACTGTCCCTGACGGCACCACAACACGCGTTGGGGATCGGATTCATGGTCGCGCACCCAATGGAATTCCAGCTCGTAGTCCGCCTCGCCTTTCACGAAGCGCAAAGCTACGACCGACACGCTGCCCTCATCCGTATCGAACCCGAAGACTACACCGCGGTAATCCTCCCATCTGCCACGCACGCAACCCGGCAATGTATGTAGACACGGGCCATGCCTGGCCGGGTTGTGGTTGCGTTCCGTACAGAAAATATCGAGCGGGGCCTCCGTTTCGTGGCGCAGCCGGTTCAGTGTGAGCGCCTCAGGCAGGCTGTGAATCTGACCCACAGAGACGATCGCAAAGCGCGGCCGGATGGCACGCAACGCTTCGGGAGTGATGCCGTTTTGCGCGCTGCCGTGGTGGGGCACCTTCAGGATGTAGGCCGCCAGCTCTCCACCGCCGTAACGCGGGACCATCCGCTGCCAGCTTTCACTTTCCGCATCACCGGTCAGCAGCACGGCAGGCCAGGTATCTTCGGAACCGTTCCACTCGATGGGCCGCACGCTGAGCACGATACTGCGGTTGTTGGCCTTGCGATCTTCTGTGCGCGCCAGCGCTTCCTGGTTGTCCAGGACACGTTCAAGCAGCTCGGCCAGGTTCTGCGGGCGCCGGTTGCCCGTCACCGGAGCTGCATTGCCGACCGGACGGAACAGCGCCGCCTTGATCATCGAATCGGGAATCTGCACGTCGGGCCACAGCAGGTCGATGCGGACCGGCGCGAACGGCGACGGTGGCAGGTGCAGCAAGTCCGGCGCAAGGATATCGCGTTCAGGGTCGGCGACATGCTGCCGGACCAGCGCGTCGAGAGCGCTGTTCTGCCGCACGCTCTGCGCGACGAACGCCCGCGTGCTGTGCACGGACAACAGTCGATTCACGGCATCGCGGAGCCGGGCGATCTCCCCCTCCAGGCGCGCGATCTCGTGCTGGTCCTGGCTGGTTTGCTTCTTCTTCACTTTGAGCTTGACGAGCAACTGCATCATCTCGTGGTAGCGTTTGCGTTCATCTTCGCCCTGCTCCTGGTCGATCCGCCCCCAGCACGAATCGCTCAACGGGCCCCAGTACTGCCCGATACATACCCGCCGGTCGTTCCAGAACGGGCTCGCATCGTCATCCGCCTTGGCGGTATATTCCTGCAGGAAAGTTAGCAGCCCGCCGATGTGATCGGAATCGATGTGTGTGCCGATGAGCAGGTCGATATAGCGGACCTCGCGCTCCTTGAGATATGCGGCCAGACGCCACGCCGCGGCTGGGGCATCGGCTTGCAGATGGCTGACCCCCTTCGTGCCTTCCTCACCACCGTCGATCACGATGCAACGCCGTCGCTCGCTGTCAGCGGGGTCGACGAACGTGATGACCGAGCAGTCCCCGTGTCCGATATCGAGAAACGCCACGTCAAACTCCATCCGGAACTCCTCTCAAATGCATCCGCCGCATGCGGCCCACACTCATGTGCGTTGGATCAGATTCAGGACGTCGATCAGGCCAGCGCCCTGGAAGTTTCGATCGCGGTTCAGGTCCACGCAGGTCGCCATCAACATCTGTTTGACCTGACGCGGCAAACCGATGAATTCCGGTTTGACCGAAAGGAACTGCGCGACCGCACCGGAAACGTGGGCCGTCGCCATGCTGGTACCGCTGAGCGCCACCAGATCGTCCAGACTTTTCATCTCGGTAGTCCCTGGCCAAGCCGAATAGATCTTCTCTCCCGGAGCGAGGACATCGGGTTTGAAACGCCCGTCGCCGGTAGGGCCTTTCGAGGAGAAATAGGATGGTCCGTAGCGATGTGGGAACTCACTGTGCGTGGAGCCGACGGTAATCACTTCCTCGGCATTTCCCGGATCGGTGATACCCAGGGTCATGTAGGTGGAGAAATACTCCAACTCGTTCTCATCGCTGATCGTCGGCAGTATTTTGTAACCGTCGTTCGATGCCGCCGCACAAACCACCACTCC
>CAZPTF010000099.1:0-4385 GCA_964589015.1 uncultured Anaerolineae bacterium | reverse complement strand
CAGCTTGATCACGCCTGCGATGTGCGTCCCGTGTCCCACCAGATCCTCGGTAGTGTTCTCGCCGGAGAAATCGATGTTGGTGGTATCGTCCCAGGTCTGTCCCTTCCACCACGGATGGTTGACGTCGATACCGGTATCGATCACCGCCCAGTGAATGGCCTGACCGCACGCGTCAAACATCCGCTGTGCCGCCAACGATTTGATGCACGTCAGGTTCTTGAAAGTGCGCAGCGCTTCGTCGTCTACACCAGGCAGATACATCGCCTGTGGCGCGAAGGGCTTGTCGTACCAGATCTTGAACAACACATGCGGACCCGAGAACACGCGCCGTTCGACTTCCTCGCGCTCACGCAGGAGCTCGATCTGGTCGCCAGTCAACTTCACCTTGATGAAACGGTCGGTCTGATCCTCACGAGCCGGCTGGATGCCGGTTGTCTCCTCGACGAACCTGGCCAGATCGCCGACGTTCTTCCCCCAAACCACCTCTAGAATCACGGAAACGGGTTGTCTGCTTCCGCGCGTTACTTCGGTGACAGCCAGGGCGTCACGCACTTCGTCGGTGACGATCGGCTCTCCCCACCATACGTCGTACGTCGGCTTGGGGGGCGGCTCATGCTCGTAAAGGGGTTTGTCGCTCATATCCGTACCTCCTCAAATTCGATCACTGGGACATCACGCACAAGGGCAGCGAAACGAGAGCTCATGCGGCTGGTATTTACCTTATTTTTACAACAAAAAGAGGGAGAATGCAAATTGGGGGTATTGGATTAGAACCGTGTCGCAGCAAAGCCCTGAGAGGGAAACTTCCGTCAAGGCGAAACAGCCGTCAGATGGACGTATTGGGTACGCCAGGACACGGTCTGGTTGAGCAACGTACGCTCGAATACGCCACGCACGACAGACAACTCGGCGGTGGAGAGCTGCCGCAGCAGGTGATGGGCATAACTTGGGCGCGCTCTGTCCGCATCCATCGCGAACCAGTCGTTCAGGCGACCTGCGTTGAGGTGCACCTGACTCGTGGCATGATGTGCAATCGCGGTCACGCGCTGCAATCCGGCCTGTTCCAGGAGGACGGCCAGATCCGCGCTATCCCAATTGACCAGCGGATCGTTCGCATCGCTGTAGATTGCTTCTTCCGCCAGCTTGACACGCTCAGCCAGGTCGTCGCCCAGCGACGACAGATCGAGTAGCGCATACAGACGCTGCGTGTGGCGCGGAATGGTCTCGCACAGGCTGATCGTTCCGCCCGCACGCAACAGCGACACGAGTGACCCGACGATCACTTGCCGATCCGCAGCATCGTGAGCAGCCAGCGCGTTCCGTCCGACGATCGCATCGAAACGCACCGTCTCGTCGCCGGCCGCTGCAAGCATAGTAGTAAGCTCCGTCAGACTCCCGTTCAGCACACGGGGGCGTTCCAGGTCTGGAAGGCGGGCTGCCTGCTGGCGAAGCGCTTCGGCAGTCGTGCGGTCACGCGCCACTGCCCACACACCGCCTTCGGGGGTACGGCGCACGGCCTCCCAGGTCAGCAGCCCGGACCCCGCCGCGAGATCCAGCACGGTGTGGTGGCGTTGGAGACGGACCGCATCGATAATCAGGTCGCGCTGTTCGGCCAATTGTCCGGCGACCTCACTGATCGTACGCTGCAGCCAGCGGTCCCGTTGCGCGTTGCGCGGTGAGAACGTCAGGATTTCGAGTGACGCCTGGTAGTCGTCTTCCAGCATCGAGGCGAGCTGTGCCTCTCGTTGGCGCGTCACACGTTCTTGCACCAGCTTTTCGTAGCCCTGACCCGACGGCTGATAGAATACCTTACCCTGCAGCACCGCCGGCAGGTACTGCTGCGCTACCCAGTGGTCTCGATAGGCATGCGGGTACAGGTAGCCTTCGCCGTGACCGAAGCCTTCTTTATCGCGGTTGGAGTCGCGCAGATGCGTGGGGATGTCCGATTCGCGCTCGGACTCGACGACCGCCAGGGCATCGAAGAAGGCGAAGGCCGAGTTCGACTTGGGAGCGGTCGCCAGGTAGAGAGCCGCCTCGGCGAGAGGGAAACGTCCTTCCGGAAGGCCGACCCGGTCGAAGGCGGCGGCGCACGCTTCCACGACGCCAATCGCCTGCGGGTCCGCCAGCCCGACATCCTCCCCGGCAAAGATCAGCATCCGCCGGAAGAGGAAGCGCGGATCCTCGCCCGCATAGACCATCTTCGCCAGCCAATACATCGCCGCGTCGGGGTCGGAGCCACGCAATGACTTGATGAACGCAGAGATGGTATCGAAGTGAACATCGCCTTCTTTGTCATACAGCACAGCGCGCCGCTGAATGCTCTCCTCAGCGACAGCCATATCCACGACGATCGCGCCATCCTCGTTCGGCAGCGTGGTCTCGACCGCCAGCTCCAGCGCGTTCAGGACGCTGCGGGCATCACCGTTCCCCACGTTCACGAGATGGGATAGGGCGTCATCATGCAGAACGACGTCCAATTGCCCGTACCCGCGTTCTTCATCCGCCAGCGCCGCCAGCGCGACTTTCCGCAGATCATCCTCTGTGAGCGAGCGGAGCTGAAAGATGCGACTGCGGCTGACCAATGGGCGGTTCACGGAGAAGTAGGGATTCTCGGTCGTCGCGCCCACCAGAATCACGGTGCCGTTCTCGACCCACGGCAGCAGGGCATCCTGCTGCGCCTTGTTCCAGCGGTGGACCTCATCGACAAACAGGATCGTCCGTTGATTGTACAATCTCCGCCGTTCCTTGGCCTCGTCGATCGCATCACGGATATCCTTCACGCCGGAAAGCACCGCATTAATCGAGATGAAATGGCTCTTGGTGGTGTTGGCAATAACCATTGCCAGCGTGGTCTTGCCGGTGCCCGGCGGCCCATAGAAGATGACAGAGGAAAGCTGATCCGCCTGGATAGCGCGGCGCAGCAGCCTTCCCGGCCCGACGATGTGCTCCTGCCCGACGAACTCGTCCAGGATACGGGGCCGCATACGCGCCGCCAACGGTGCTTCGCGGCTGATGTTCACCTGCATAGAATGCTCGAAAAGATCTATCATGAGGTCCTATTCTACTCGTCACCGGCCTGGAGAGCAAGTCGAATGTCGCGAGAGCATACTCCCAGGGTTCTGGGCGACGATTGAAGTCCCCGTAGCGTGGCAAATCCGCCGGAAGTAGTGAGCGCGGTAGGTAGCAGACGGTAGCAGACGGTAGCAGACTGTGCCAATCTACCACACTACGACTCAGCGGAGGTATTACTGTGCTCCCGCTGCTTCACCTCGACACGCTGTCGTCAAAGATTGGCCCAGTCGTTCCGCACATGGAGGGGCGATCTCTCTGTAATTCCGGATGTACGCGCTGTGCAGTGCGGAGGAGTAGAGACACAGTGGCATACTCAAAACAAGGAAAAGGCCGGAGCAGCGCCACGCAGGCATTACCCCAGCCGGTATTGCAGTCTGTTGAATCCGGCCTATCCAATCACGGATAGGAGCGTTGGATCGAATTATTCGACCACGATGTCCTTGCTGTTCTCCCACAGGCCATGAATGTTGCAGTAGGACATGGCGTGAAGAACACCCGGTTTCGTGATCTTCAGCGTTGCAACCACTTCGTGATGGCAGTGGACAGGGCCCTGGTTTGCACCATCAACGGACTCACCATGCGCATTGAATTCAAAATGGCCAACCTCAAACGGAGCCGTGCCGCCTTCCGGGTAGTAATAGAGCGTGATCCAGCGAATGTGATGCTCGGTCGTGTTGGGATGCGCAATTTCCTTACCCAGGGTCAAGCGGACATCGAACATTTCACCAGCTTTGACCTTCTCCGGAGCCTCGATAGCGGGAACGTGCTTCTCCTTCTTCCAATCCGCGCTCTTGATGTGCAATTCTGCCATGTGATTTACCTCCTCTTTGGTAAAAACGTGGGTTCGTGTAACCAGGTGAGGCCACCACCCACAGTCGCTTGGGGAACACTCCGTTTCGATTCGACGTCTCCATTATACCACCGGTTGGAATGGAAAGTCAAGATGATAGTAATGATTACTGGTAGATTGATATTGCGTGCCGGGCCGAAGTCCTGCACGGCCCCAAAAGGGATCCGCGCTGGAGATCGGGCTAACCGTAGATCATCGCGCGCAAGCGGTCCATGTCCAATGCGGCCTCGACGTGGTCGGCGAGGCGATCGATGGCGGGCATGAAGCCTCGCGCCGCGTCGCCCGTTCCGGCGGAGTTCCAGTCCAGACTATCCAGCCAGGCGCGGCGTAGCGCATCGTTCTCGAACAATCCGTGGAGATAGCACCCCCACACGCGGCCATCGGCACTGCAAGCGCCGTCGAGGACATTGACCGGCTGCCCACTCCGCATGATGATCTCTAACCAGGCATCCCCGCCCTGCGT
>CAZPTF010000098.1:0-12603 GCA_964589015.1 uncultured Anaerolineae bacterium | reverse complement strand
ACCGGTCGATCTTGGGGCGCACTCGTGAATCTCCCAGGCGTTGCCGCTTGGCGATATAGCCCTGGCGGGCCAGCCGGTTCAACGCCGCCTGGCCCTTGCTGGCCCCCAGGATGCGTTTGGCTGCGGCGATGGAGATCCGTCCCTTGCGTTGAACCAGAGCAAGCAGGGCTTGCTCGTTGTCTCGCAATTTCCCTTCGGGTATCCGCTCGCCGGCTTCTACTGTCACATGGAGACGGCGGACCAGACCGGGCGGAAGCATGAGTGCTACAGCACGCGGAAGGGACGCCAGGTAATAGTGGCTGATCCAACGGGCCAGTGCGATGTGGGACAAAGAGAGTACGGGCCGCTCATCGCTGATAGACAAAATATCTTTGGTCTCGGCAATCGGGCACGAGTCGGCAATCGAAAGGATGATGCCCTGTCGCTCGGTTGCACCAAACGGGACGATGACCAGTTGGCCGATCGTCACATCTCCCAAGAAGTGAGCTGGTATAGCATAATGAAACGTCGTCTCCCAGTCCGAAGACGACGCCTCAAGGTCTCCCGCCGGCACATTTTTCGCACCGCGCCGGCGAAAGGGTACATCCACCACGACTTCAGCGTACATCGCTCCTCCAGGCGTTATGACGGAACGCTCTCCGCTTCATACAGCGCCGCCGCGAGATAGCCGACCACACGCGACCAGTCGCCTGTCACATCGCCGGAATTTTCGTAGTGCAGGATCTGCGCACGGTTGGCGCCCAGTCTGCGCGCTGCCAACATGACTGTGATCACCGGCCCTCCACCGCACGCCTCAGTCTTGCCTTGTCCCAGGGCCTTGCCGAGTCCAAGCGGGTCGTACTCCTCAATGGCTTGCCCGGCGAGCATGTCCAGCTCGACCGCCGTGTCGTAGTCGTGGAAGTGGGATAGATCTGTGCTCGCCACGAGCAGTGCGCGCTTTCCCTGCAGGAGAGACACGAGTACTTCTGACAGTACCTCACAAGTCGACAGGGATTGCTCTCTCTGCATGACCGGGAGGAGCTTGAAATCCCCTAAGAGGTGTTGCAGGAAAGGAAGCTGAATCTCCAGCGAGTGTTCGTCATCCTGGCTTACGCGCGAGATGGTAATCCTGTCGCCCAGCGTGTCGATCAAACCCTGCTCGATTTCGACCTGGCCAAGCGGAGTCTCGTAGTAGGCGCAGTCGTTGACGATCACCGGCGCAGCGTAGTTAGGACGGTGTACGGGCGAGATAACTGCAACGACGTCGAAATGGAGTCCCTGCAATTGCTTGTAGGCATAGGCCGCCGTTTGTCCCGAATAGATGTAGCCAGCGTGAGGCGCGATCAGTCCGATCAACCGCCCACGAACCGGTGTGGTGGGTACTTTGTTCAAGAAATCATCCAGGGTGCGGGTCAACTGCGCAGCCCTGCCCGGGTACCACGTCCCGGCAATAGCCGATTTCCGGACCTTCTGTTGCGGAGCCATACCCACCATGTCGTTACCTCCTCGAGCGGGACACATTGTTCAGAGTCGAATCACACGCTGGCGCACACGACACTTCTCGGCGGTGATGATCGCGAGCAATTGCTCGACAGTGCTCTTCAACTGGGCGTGGCGGTTGACGATCACGTAGTCGAACCAGTCGATCTGTTTCATCTCCAGGCGCGCGGTTTCCAGCCGTTGCTGTAGATGTTCCGGAGATTCGGAAGAGCGTGCACTGAGTCGCTCAGCCAGCTCTTCATCCGAACCCGGCATGAGAAAAACAAAGATTGCTTCGGGCACCAGTCGCTGGACTGTTGCTGCGCCCTGTACATCCACGCGCATGATCACATCGAGTCCGCTGGCCAGTGCCTGCTGTACCTGGGCCTTGGGAATGCCCTTGTACTGCCCGTAGACGAGAGCATGTTCCAGGAATTCACCCGCCTGAATCATCCGGGTGAATTCTTCCTCGGATACAAAAATGTAATCCTTTCCCTGGATTTCTCCGTTTCGTTTCGGTCGAGATGTGGCTGTGACCACGAAATGGAAGGGGTACCCGGCTGTCTGCAAGCCCTGGATCGTGACGTCTTTGCCCACCCCCGACGGGCCGGAAATCACGATGAGCAGAGGATTTGGTTTGCGGTCGTAGAGGTCGCGATCAGACATTTTGCGGCCATTTCTCCCGTTGCTGGCGCAGACGACTGGCGATCGTTTCCGGTTGGAGAGCCGACAACACGACGTGCCCACTGTCCAAAACGATGGCCGCCTTGGTTTTTCGACCATGAGCCATGTTGAGGATCTTGCCTTGTTCGTTGGCGGTACGGATCAGCCGTTTGATTGGTGCAGAATCGGGACTTGCGATCACCAGAATGCGGTTGGCTGCGACCACACCATTGAAGCCGATATGCAACAACTCTACGTTCATCCCAGGTGTATCCTTTTTTTTCTTGTCTTGCCAGAGGCAACAGGTTGGATTATAATCAGCCTATCAGATTCCATTCAGCGGAGGAACGATATGCCAATCTATGAATATCGCTGCAACGGCTGTGGTCGCCGCGTTTCCATTTTCTGGCGAAGCCTTTCCGAGCTGGAGACCAAATCTCCGCGTTGTTCCCGCTGTGGCAGCCAGAACTTGACCAGGCTGGTGTCTCGTGTTGCCGTTCTCCGTTCGGAAGAGAGCCAAATGGAATCGCTGGCTGATCCCAGCGCATTTGGTGACCTGGACGAAAACGACCCCAAGAGCATCGGACGGTGGATGCGCAAAATGAGTCGCGAAATGGGCGAAGATCTGGGCGATGAATTCGGCGAAGTCGTCGACCGGCTGGAAGCGGGCGAGAACCCGGAAGATATCGAAGCGTCGATGCCCGAACTGGGTACCGGAGATACCGGTGGCTTCGATGATTTCTAGGCGACGCTTGAACCCTCAGAACCGCTCGAACCGTTCGACGTCCAACACGAAGACCGTTGCACCCCCCACCTCTATTTCCACCGGAGCTGGCATGTACAGCTCCCCTGGTTCCATAATCGGTGGCAATGGATTGACAAATTGCTTTCTGGATTGACAGTTCTCTTTGATGATACTGAGTACTGCGTCCATCTGTTCGTCTTCCACCCCAATCAGGATGGTCGAATTGCCCTCGCGTAAGAAGCCACCGGTTGTGCTGACCATCGTGGCACGTTGTCCTTCACGGGACAACACCTCCAGCAAGGGCCGCGCGTCGTCGCTATTCACAATGCTCAGAATGAGTTTCATGATCTATGCCCCCTTCGACAAACCATACAGCTCACCTTTACAGTTGAGCCGGACTGTTCAACCACGACTCGACGACAGGCCAAACGACGTTTAGAACGGAGTCACAGACTGTGGCCGATGGCAGAGTCGCGTCGATGGTTCGCCACCGGTCGGGTTCCGCAGTTGCCATCTCGAGATAACCCTGCCTGACCCGTCGATAGAACTCGAGAGTCTGCCTGTCCATGCGATTCAACTCGCCGGTTTCCGTTTGGTGGGCGCTGTGTCGCCGCGCCAGACCAGCCGCTGCATCCAGATCGAGATAGATGGTCAGATCAGGGCGTAACCCCGAAGTCGCAAAATGGGAGATCTGCCGTAACACCACAAGGTCCAGACCGTGTCCGTAGCCCTGATAGGCGAAGGTCGAGTCCACATAGCGGTCACACAGTACGACGAACCCCTCTGCCAGACGGGGCAGAATGAATTCCCCCACCAACTGCGCTCTGGAAGCCGAGTAAAGCAGGATTTCCGTCTCGGGCAACATCTCTACGTAAGTCGTCGTGTGGAGCGTATCCCTGATCTGCTCGCCGATACGAGTCCCCCCCGGTTCTCGTGTCAGCAGTACGCGAACGTTACGGTTTTTCAGCGCTTCATACAGCAGCCGGACCTGGGTCGACTTGCCGCTGCCGTCCAATCCTTCGAAAGTGATGAAAAGGCCCACTCAGCTCCCTCAGTTGCTGTGATTCGCGTAGATTTTGACTCGACGGCGTGGTTCTTTCCCGTAGCTGTGCGAAATTAGATTTGCCGCACGCACTAACTGGTGCTGTTGGCGACGCACGTACGAATTCTGCGGCGACAACTCCACCGGGCGGGCGTGCAACAGCACCTGACGAATCGCATCCTGCGTTTCGCGCATCGCCGAAGCAACCTCATCCTCTTCTTCGAAAGCAATGCCGAATATGTCCGCCAGACAACTCTGCATCTGGACCACGCTGTTGGAGCGCAGAACGTATACCGGGATGCCGCGTGCTTCCGCCTCGGCGATCGGCTGTGGGTGTTTGCGGTAGTGGCTCTTGATCGTGATCACGACGTTCGCATCGCTGAGCGTTTCCGCAAGCAAGACCGGTACGTGCAACTCGTTGGCAGCCTGACGTAACCTGTTCTGTCCAATGCCGTAGGCGTAGACGTGCAATGTCGAATGGGACTGTGTAGCCGCGATCCCCGCTGTGGGCCGGGAGCTGGACGTCCAGGTCTCGTGCTCCGAAGACCTCCGCCGCGCTGCGGGCTGCAGTGCCACATCGCCCATCGACAGTGCAGAAACTGCGGTGGGGATCCACTCCGCACGTTCTGTCTGGATTTCGCCCGCTTCGTCACGGTAACGCATCTCGGCGGGCACTGGACGGCGCCGCAACAAGCCATCAATCGCGGCTGCTACATCCGGATGGATCGCCAGACGCTGCCAGTCCTGAATCTCGATCAATACGTCGAAGGTGGGTGGTGCTTTTCGTTCCAAAACGGATTTCTGTGTCCCGCGACGACGGGCTTCCTCGTCACCCAACGTCACACTTTGAATGCCGCCGACCAGGTCCGATAATGTCGGGTTGAGCATCAGGTTGTCCAGGGTCCGTCCGTGAGCAGTTCCGACCAATTGCACACCGCGTTCCGCGATGGTACGCGCGGCAGCAGCCTCCAATTCGGTTCCGATTTCGTCGATGATGATGACTTCAGGCATGTGGTTTTCCACAGCTTCGATCATCACGGCGTGTTGCTGGCTGGGTGTGACAACCTGCATCCGTCGTGCACGTCCGATGGCCGGATGCGGAATGTCTCCATCACCGCCGATCTCGTTCGATGTATCGACGATCACGACCCGTTTCTTGTCGGCCAGAATGCGGGCAACTTCGCGCAGCATGGTCGTCTTGCCCACGCCGGGACGGCCCAGCAACAGGATGTTTTGTCCACTGGCGACGATATCTTCGATGATATCGATAGTGCCATAAACAGCCCGCCCGATACGGCAGGTCAGCCCGACAATTTTCCCTTTGCGGTTGCGAATCGCAGAAATGCGATGGAGCGTACGCGCTATACCGGCGCGGTTATCATCGTCAAAATCGCTGATCCGGGCTACGACGTAATCGATGTCTGGTTCGGTGATGTCTCTGTCACTCAACGTCACTTCGTGGGAGAGAAACCGAGCTCCGGGCTGCCTGCCCAGATCCATGACGACCTCCAGAAGCTCATTACTCTTGTTGGCAGCCCGCAAAGAGGCTTCAATGTCCGGAGGTAACACCTCCAGTAATGCCTCAAGATCATCTGTTATCTGTTGTTGCATAGGTTATTAGATCACCTCGAATATGAAAAAGAATGAGATTGCTCGAACCGATCGGTGCCCGGCATCCTTGGGTTCTCATCGCTGCGAAGAACCGACACCCGCAGCTACAGGATGTGATGAGCTTTCCGAGATCACCTCCCCGTTCAACAACGTCACTGTAGGCGTCGAAGGCCCGACCTGTTTCTTGACTACGGGTATTATGGGTTGGAACGGGTCTTTGAGCCACACAGCCGTGTTCTTCATCATTGCCGCCTGCTGCGCACAGGGCTCGAATCCGCGCGCGTACAGGGCGGGCAGGATGCCCCCCATGTATTCGCGCACAGCCGTATAGACCGGGCGCGTAGGCCAGTTGGCGATTCGTTCCAGCGCAAAATCCAATAAATCATCTAGGTTCGAATCACCGTCGGGGCCACGCGCGATCTCCAGCCAATGGCCTGTTTTCCCTGGCGAAATATGCAATAGTGCGGCGATCGTGCCATTCGTCTCGTTCTCAAGTACGTAAGCTTCTTCGCCACGGAATCCGCGCTGGTTGCTCGCTTCGGCCCACGACCGTGGCAGACTTTGCCCCTCCGCCCACTGTACATGACGAGGTGTGACCTGTTCATACAGGTCAGCCAGACGGCTCTCGTCACCATACTGCAGACGACGTACGCCACTGAGCGGAAAGGTCCGTCGCACGGGACCGAATCCGTCGAGACGCAAAATGTCCTCTCTCGCGTAATCGACGAAACTCGCCTGGCGAAAAACATCCATCTCGTCACTGCCCCACAGCACGGCTGCAAAAACTCGCAACAACCCTTGCTCGCCGGCGCGTTTACAGACTTCGCCCAGCAAGCGTGTCCACAAATCGCGTACATCCGGGTGTGTGGAAAGCGCCGGAGCCAGGTAAACTATCTCCGCCTCCGGCCTTGCGGGATGCTCGCAAATCTGTGCCACACCGGCCATGCGGCTGCCGTTGTTGTCTTTTTGGACCACATAGGTACGAATATTGGATTCATAAACAGGCAGATAAGATGAAAGCTCGCGCCAGAAAGGCGATGCCGGCCGCGTGAGTGCTCTCTGCAAACCTAGAGGCGTTCCCTTGCTTCCAAGTTTCCGAAGCAGCCATAAGCGACTGAATCCGAATGGCTCGATCAATACGACAACCCCTTACTCACGGAGATCAGATCTCCCAGAGAATATTCTTCCTATACCAACATTGTACCAATTTTTGAACAAGATAGCAAATATTTCGACCCAGACGGGTGCACCCAGGAGGTTTAGCGACAATTGGATCGCCTTCGATGCGACAAATTCGCTACCGAGTACACCGCGGTATCAGACTGGGCCAATCTACCACGGTGCAGACCGGCACACGGCCCGCCCAGGCGCAGCAGTTCCGGGACAACGGAGGTGGCGTCGGAGATTGGCCCAGTCGTTGGCGTGAGGTTTGACTGTGCCAATCTCCGCACAGGTCGTGCGGGGGGCTGGTGGCCTGTTCCCGTGGGCCTCCTCGCAAACGGAACGCGTCCAAGATTGGCACAGTCTTGACCAATAACAAGACATTCGTGTGAATCTGGCAGATTACGCTGAAAACACGACCTGCCCATTGCTTGCCGACCTCCCCCAAATAAGGGATGCGATGCCACTAAAACAAAAAGTGTCCAGCGCTGTGTTCAACGCTGGACACCGGATTGGATGCGCTCGTATGCTTCGTCCGAAGTGCTACTGAAAGGCATCCAGCCGTTCCGTGAGCAACTGCCTGACGACGTTCGGGTTTGCCTTCCCTCCTGTGGACTTCATCACCTGCCCCATCAGAAAACCAAGCGCCGATTTCTTTCCGGTGCGGTAATCCTCGACCGCGTTGGGATATGCCTCGATTGCCTCGCCCACGATTCGGTTCAATTCATCCTGATCGCTGATTTGGGTCAAGCCCTGTTTATCGATAACCTCTTGTGCCCCGGCTCCCGTCTCGAACATGGTGGCGAGGACGTCTTTAGCCGTGTTCGCGTTGATCGTACCGCGATCCAGCAATTGCAGCAGTTCGACGAGACCCTCAACTGCCAGGCGCGACTTCCCGAGGCTTTGTTCCTTCACTTTGATGAGCCGGAAGACTTCGCCGGTGATCCAATTACACGCTGTTTTTGCATCTCCGTATGCTGTCGCAGTGGCCTCGAAGAAATCGGCGACGGTTCGCTCGCTGGTCAGAAGCGTCGCGTCGTAGCGGGACAACCCGTATTGAGTGAGGAAACGATCACGTCTGGCATCGGGCAACTCCGGAAGGTTCGCCGCGATGCGTTTCAACTGCTCCTCCGGCAAACACAGCGGGGGTAGATCGGGTTCAGGGAAATAGCGATAGTCGTGCGCTTCTTCTTTGCTGCGTTGCACTACGGTGACACCTCTGGATTCATCCCAGCCCATCGTCACCTGCTCGACCCGACCACCCTCATCCAGGATCATCGCTTGGCGCTGCATCTCGTATGCCAACGCCTGTTCCACCGCACGAAACGAATTCAAATTCTTTACCTCGACTTTGGTCCCTAATTCGCTGGCACCTTCCGGTTGCAGCGAGATGTTTGCCTCGCAGCGCATTGCCCCGTCCTCCATATTGCCAGTGCTGACACCCAGGTACTGCAGGATGGTTCGCAGTTTGGTCAGGTACAAACGTGCTTCTTCTGGGCTGCGGATATCCGGTTCGCTCACGATCTCCATGAGCGGTACGCCAGAGCGGTTGAAATCAATGAGGCTGGCGCCGCCGGCGTGTGTCAGTTTCGCGGTGTCTTCTTCGAGATGGATGCGGCGAATCGCAATGCGTTTCGGTTGTCCGTTGACTTCGATCTCGAGATAGCCTCTTTCACAGAACGGCAGTTCATACTGGGTGAGCTGATAGTTCTTGGGCAGGTCGGGGTAGAAATAGGATTTCCGCGCGAACCGGCTGAAGCTGTTGATGTGGCACTTCAGTGCGATGCCGGTCATGACCGTGTACTCGACGGCCTTTTCGTTGATTGCAGGCAACACACCGGGCATCGCCGTACAGATTGGACAGGTATGCGTGTTGGGTGGAGCGGCTGCATACTCTGCGCTGCACCGGCAAAACATCTTCGAACGCGTCTGCAATTGAACGTGGACTTCCATCCCAACAATCACTTGATAGTTCACGGCAATTCTCCCATGTAAAACGTTATTGAGTCATTGTGACCCTTGCAGTTCCTTGATCGAGGGTCCCCGGCGAACGTGCTTAAGGTGTCATGAAGAGCTGTCGGATCAGAGGCCCGAAGAAGATGACCAGAGCACCGCCAAATACCAGGAAAGGTCCATACGGGATGAAGCTCTTCATCGTTTTGATTCCGCTTACGACGAGTATCAGCGCGACGAGTCCCCCGGCGAAAACCCCGAAGATCAACGCCGTGATGATATTCGGAAAACCGGTCGCTACTCCGATGAAGGCGGCCAGTTTGACATCGCCTGCGCCCATCGCTCCTCGCCCAACCAGGGCAACCAACCCGAAGAAGGCGAAACCGATCGCTCCGCCGATCACGGCACCCAGCGGCGTCGGCCGGCCGATCACGACCGATGCCAGCAACGCCACCACAATCGCGGGTGCGACGACTACGTTCAGGATGAGATGATGTTCCAGGTCGATCACCAGGACCAGGAGAAACACACAGGCATAGAAAGCCCCTAACAGAAACTCCGGACTGGCTCCCCTGGATTGGTACAGCCACACCCACGCCAGAACGGTAACCAGCTCAAGAAGCGGGTGCCGGAAAGACACAGGCGCGCCACAGGCAGTACATCGCGACCGTCCGGTCAGGTAAGCGGAGAGCGCTATCCACGCCAACGGCGGATGGGCTGTCCCACAGTGATCGCACCGCGGAACGGTGTCGATGCGCTCACGCGCCGGTAGGCGGTCGGCGAGGTGATTCAAGACGCTACCGACAATAAGGGCCGAGATGGCAATCAAGACGGTCACTTCCACCCTCCAGATGGTTCCACCAAACACCGGTTGACAAAAGATATGCCTGGCTGTAGAATTACCTCAATCATTCGGCTGCCTGCACTGGTCCTCGCAGGTGGTCCAGCTTGCAGCAAGGAGAGAGGCTTGTCATCCAGCCGAAACGAATCGTTACAACCAAACCTGCGCTATACCCAGCGACTGAGTATCACGGTTGGGATAGTGCTCCTCGGGCTTGTTGCCTCCTTGCTGATTGATATTCCATCACGCACATTGACGTTGCATCTGTTGGGATCGCCTTTAGCGCTGCACATTTCCGGTCGCTATCTCGTCGTTGCCTTGCTGGTCGGTCTCACGTGCACAGGAACCGAGGCGCTGATACGAACGCATTCGCTGGCCCATCGCCAGCAACTCGCCAACACATTTGTGTTATGGACCGTGCCCGCGGTGCTCGTCTTCTTTGCGGCACTGCTCCTGCCCCATGCGCCAAACCGTCTCACCTGGCTCGGCGGTCTCGTGGTGACGGCAGTACTCCTGAGCCTGTCCATGACGGCTGAATATCACACCATCGATCTTGCCGATAACAGATATGAGCTGTCTCAAGCTTTCTTGACAGGTATGATCTACGCACTGGCGCTGGCCTCATTCGTGTTGGTCTACGGTGCCAAATACCGCAGCCTCTTCTCGGCGACAATTCTCTTCGTCGTGACGGTTCTGCTCGCGCTGGAAAGGCTTCGCTTCACGGGGCATACGCTCTCTGTCACTGGGCCCTATGCGCTCGTCAATGGTGCGCTCATCGCTGAATCCGTCTGGGCATTGAACTACTCCCGTGTGCCCGGCGTGATGGGAGGAATCTTCCTGCTGCTCACCTTTCATGTGGTGGCAGGCGTTGCCCACCAGCATCTGCTCGGAAGGCTGACAGCGCGCGTCATCGTTGAATATGCCTTGGTGACGTTGTTGGGTGTCGGCCTGGCAGTGTACTACTTCGTCTGAAAGGGGCCTTCCCCCGTTTACCTGCACGCCCTTGCCTGTGCAACCGAACCCGCCTTATTTCCCCAGCGCCGGCATTCCGATCGCCCGCGTCACGACCCGGTAAGAATCGGCGCCTTCAGGCCGCGTGTCAAACACAACCTGCGGAGAGGCTGCTCCGCCGCAGAACGCTTCTTCGAGCGCTGATTGTTCCGTAGAGCTGCGGGCGTATGCCAGTGCATCGTCAAGCTGGTCGAAACGTTGCCTTCCCTCCCCAGCGTGGACGTAATACCCGACAACATTGTAGTCCACGAGATGAGGAAACACCACGGCTTCCCTGGATGCAACTACACTGCCGGCCACGGCGCCCACGGCGTTCGCGACTCCAAAATGCGGTGGGAGAATCAGCTCGGCGTGAAGCAAGCGGGCGACAGGTTCCAGGAAAATGTGAGCAGGAGCACCTATCCCGATGATCGGCATGTCGAGAGCGATTCTGGTTTGCAGATACGGGTGTGAAGCGTACAGGCTGTTCTCGAAGAACCACCAGCTAAAATCCGAGTTGCGATAGCGGCGCTGTTCCGGCAGTTGCTTCTTCGTCAGAAACGCCAGAATTTCGCGGACGATAGACTCGGTCATGGACGTCATCACCGTGCGCAACAGCGCTTCCGGGGTCTGTGTGGTCAGCCGGCACGCTACGGAAACAGCGACGCGCGCTGCTTCCTGGTCCCACGATGTGTAACTGCCAGCGAAATGCAGCAGATCCGTCGGGGTGAGCCCTGATACCCCGACGATCTCCTCCTGCACCAGATCACGTACCGCCGAAGCCAACTGCATGGGGTGGAACAATCCGAGATGACTCAAAAGCTCATGCAACGAACGTGGTCTCTCGTGCAGCAGGTCTAACACGCTACCGACCATCGGATGTCGATTGCGCACCTTCGCCGGCGGCTCAGTCACCAGGTACCAGTAGACCAGGTCATTGGGCGACAGATCTTTTACCGCACGCGAGCGCAGACCGCACAACTGCTTGTGCACGCTGCCATAGGAATGAGCCAGGTATGCCAATGGCACGACGCGATGAGGCCCGATCGTCGGCGTATTGTCGGAGGCAAACGAGATGTGGCTGTCGCCTCCCAGCCCGATGGAATGCAAGTCGGCCCCTTTGACTGCGGTCCGGTATTCGCCAACCATCGCACCCGAATCACTGATCGTCACCTGCCCGCCATCGATCACTGCCAGATCTGTGGTGGTTCCGCCGATGTCGATCACCAATGCCCGGTCCTGCCCGGAAAGGAAGCGTGCCCCGACCGCACTTGCCGCCGGCCCGGAATGAACTGTCTCGACCGGGCGGCGGGCCATCACTTCGGCGTTCGCCAGTGTCCCATCGCCGCGCACAACCATGAGCGGGGCGTCGATCCCGCGTTGTGCCATTGCCGCAGCGACCGCCGTCATGAAATCTTTGAGGATTGCCAGCAACGAAGCGTTCAACGTGGCTGTCGTGGCGCGCTGAATGGAGCCCAGGTCCATCGAAAGCTCGTGTCCCAGGACGACCGGCAGGTCGGTGACCTGCGTCAATGCGTGAAAGACACGCTCTTCGTGTTCGTTGTTCAACGGGCTGAAATAGGCGGACACCGCAACTGCTTCGACCTCTCCACACCGCGCCAGCTCTACGATCCAGTCGATAATGGCATCCAGCTCCAGGGGGGCCTGCTCGGCACCTTGCAGGTCGTGTCCGCCGCGGAAATAGCGAAAGCGAGTCGTCCCGAACCGTTCCGCGAGCTTGTACGCCGCTACCAATTCCGGATCGTAACCGATCAACGCGAGTGCCACCCGCCGTCCGCGTCCTTCGGCGATGGCGTTGGTCGCCAACGTCGTCGAAATCGAGACCAGTTTGACCTGCTCAGGATGCGCTATGGAAAGTTGTTCTAACACGGTCCCTACACAGCGTGTGAGATCGTGTCTGGTAGTCAAGGTTTTGACCGTATTCACGACTTCGTGTGTGTGGTAGTCCAGCAAGACACCGTCTGTGTACGTTCCCCCTGTGTCGATCCCCAGGAGAAGGCTGCTGTGCTCGTGCGGTGATCCGTTCAATTTACCTCTCCGTATCTGCGGCTGCTCGATGATGTTGCGGGGCTAGTTTATCACGCTGGAGAATGAATGTCAACACGTTCTGCAAACGAT
>CAZPTF010000097.1:11192-12611 GCA_964589015.1 uncultured Anaerolineae bacterium | reverse complement strand
GGATCGTCCGTCGCCCAGTCTCTTGGAAAGGAGATTGTTCCATGTCGAGTCGGTCAGAAATGAGCTTCACTGAATCGGATCGGATGTACACGGAGGCCTGCAAAGTCATCGTCGGAGGAACGACGCAGGCCAAGAGCCCGGAGAACTATATACCTGGCGCATATCCGATCTACGTCGCCAGGGGTGAGGGTGCTTACCTCTGGGACGTAGATGGCAACCGGTTCATTGACTGGATTCTGGCCTATGGAACTGTTGGGTTGGGATACTGCAATCCGCTGGTGGACGAAGCCGCTATCCGCGAGATCCGTGAGGGATTCGCCTTCCCGCTCACGCGTCCCGTGCAGAACCGCCTGGGAGAGTTACTGGTCGAGGTCATCCCCTGTGCGGAAGTGGCGAGTCTCTTCAAATCGGGTTCAGACTCGACCACAGCGGCGGTGCGCGCGGCGCGCATCTGGACCGGCCGCGACAAAATCGTGCGCTGGGGCTATAACGGCTGGCACGATTGGGCCTGTCATCGCCCGGCGGGCATCGCGCGCTCCGTGCGCGAAGATACGCTGACCTTCCGCTACAACGATCTGGACTCCCTGGAGGACGTGCTCGAGCGCAACAAAGGGCAGGTCGCCTGTGTCATCATGATGCCGCTGGAGATCATCCCGCCGAAGCCCGGTTTTCTCGAAGGGGTCAAGCGCTTGGCTCACGAGCATGGCGCGGTGTTCATCCTCGACGAGATGCGTTCCGGTTTCCGTATGGCGTTGGGTGGTGCGCAGGAGTACTATGGCGTGACACCGGACCTGGCGACCTTCAGCAAGGCGATGTCGAACGGCTATGCCATTTCGGCGCTGGTCGGGCGGCGCGACATCATGATGGGGCTGCTGCAATCGCACACCTCGTCCACCTTCTTCACCAACTCGATCGCCATGGCCGCCGCCGTCGCGAACATCGAGCGCCTGAAGCAGGGTGACGTCATCCCGCACATGTGGCGACTCGGACAGGGGTTGCTGGACGGGCTGAGCCGGCTCATCGAAGATAGCGGGGTCGAGGCCCAGGCCATCGGCGTGGCGCCCATGCCCTATTTGATCTTCACGTACGACAACCAGAATTGGTTCGGGGACACCGGCCAGAACGGCAAGCCCACGCTGGAGAAGGGCAGCCGTTCGGAAATCGCATGGCGGACCTTCTATACCGAAACCACACGCGGCGGGGTGCTGTTCCACCCGAATCACCACTGGTTCGTCAGCGCGGCGCACACTGACGCCGACCTGGAGCGGACGCTGGCGGTTTGTGCCGACGCGTTCGCCGCGGTCCGCCGGGCGTTGTAGCCGTCCGTTTGGCGACAACCCTTCCATAGCAGTCATTCCGAGAGATCGCCGCGCCGGTCAGTCCGTGCAGGCGATCTCTCTTGCGTTTTGCGGGTCGTTG
>CAZPTF010000097.1:2829-11092 GCA_964589015.1 uncultured Anaerolineae bacterium | reverse complement strand
GGGTCGTTGGGCCACTGCTGCGTGCAACCGCTGCACGGCCGGAAGCGGCACAAAATCGTTGGCAGGTTTACGTTTTTGATAATTTGTAAGAACTTTTGTATAATGAGGTGTAGATATCACAAACGGGGTAAGATATCAGGTGCTTTTCGCGTCAACACTGATTACCCGCACGTATTGCCGCGCGGAGCGACCGGGCGAAAGCGGGTAGAAATGGAGGGATTCCTATGGATATCAAGCCTTCTGAAATCACCCCGGAACATCTTTACCTGTCTCGACGTCAGTTCCTGAAGAATGCCGGTCTATGCGTGGGCGGCGCTGCACTGTTGGCAGCGTGCGGTCCAATTGGTTCGACAGCGCTATCCACGGCCGGTTCACCCGAAGCGCAGATTGCCGTGCCGGCACCGACCGGCCTGCCGGGCGATCCGCTCACTGCTGAGGAAGCGATACTCAATTATACCAACTACTATGAGTTCACGACCAGCAAAGAGGGAGTCGCAGCCCTGGCGAAAGGCTTCGTGACGTCCCCCTGGGAGGTGGCAGTCGGCGGTCTGGTGAACAAACCGAAGGTCTATAGGTTGGAGGAATTGCTTAGCCGAACCGATCTCCAGGAACGCATCTACCGGATGCGTTGCGTCGAAGGGTGGTCGATGGTGATCCCCTGGGAGGGATTTCCGCTCAAAAACCTGCTTACGGAGGTCGAACCGCAGTCCGCGGCGAAGTTCGTGCGCTTCGAGGCGGTCTACGCTCCGGATGAGATGCCTGGACAGAAGGACCGGACGTTCAACTGGCCCTATATCGAGGGGCTGCGCCTGGACGAGGCGATGAATGACTTGACGCTCCTGGCCACCGGGCTATACGGGAAGGACTTGCAAGTACAGAACGGTGCGCCGATCCGGCTGGTTGTTCCCTGGAAGTACGGCTTCAAGAGTATCAAGTCGATCGTCAAGATCGACCTGGTCGAGGAGATGCCCGTTTCGTTGTGGATGCACACGAGCCCGCGAGAATATGGCTTCTATGCCAACGTGAACCCGGAGGTGTCGCACCCACGCTGGTCACAAGCTTCCGAGCGACGAATCGGGGAGACGGGCAGACGGGAGACACTCATGTTCAACGGCTATGGAGAGCAGGTCGCATATCTTTATCAAGACATGGATCTGCACGTCAATTTTTGATGAAGATGAGGCAGAGCAGATTCCATCGGTTTTGGTGGCTGTTTCACCTGCTGGCGCTGGTGCCACTGCTGGTCCTGGTGTGGGATTATTTCAGCAACAACCTGACGTACAACCCGATCCGGGAGATCACGTTCCGGACTGGACGGACGGCGCTGCTCTTCCTCGTCGGCTCGTTGGCGGTCACGCCGGTCAGCGCGCTCTTCGGCTGGGCGGCGCTGCGGCGGTTGCGTCGTCCCTTGGGGCTCTACGCGTTTCTGTATGCACTGCTGCATTTTCTGACGTTCGCCGGGTTGGATTACGGTTTCGACTGGACGCTGCTCCGGGGTGCGTTGTTCGAGAACCGCTACGCCCTGGTAGGGCTGGCGGCGTTCGTGCTGCTGATTCCATTGGCGATCACCTCAACCAACGGCTGGGTGAGGAGGCTGGGTGGGCGGCGGTGGCGCCGCCTCCACCAGCTCGTATACATCGCGGCGTTGCTGGCAGTGCTGCACTATGTGTGGTTGGTGAAGGCGGACATCCGCGTGCCTCTCGCCTATGGCGCGGTTGTCGTGGTCCTGTTGTTGCTCCGCTTGCCGTTCGTCCGACAGGTCTTGAGCAGGCTCGCCTCCCGCGCGCGCGGGGCGAGCTGTGCCTGTGATGGGGAAACACGTTGATCGTGAAGGGAAAACAAGGAGGGAGATGGCTATGAAGGTTGGCGACATTCTCAGGAACAAAGGCAGCGAGGTCTGGTCTGTCGGACCCACCGACTCAGTGCGTGATGCGTTGGCGCTGATGGCTGCGAAGGGCATCGGCGCACTGGTTGTCCTCGATGGTGACCAGGTCGTCGGGATCCTTTCCGAACGAGACTACGCCAGAGAGGTGGAACTGAAAGGCCG
This sequence comes from uncultured Anaerolineae bacterium, assembly GCA_964589015.1. Classification (GTDB taxonomy): domain Bacteria; phylum Chloroflexota; class Anaerolineae; order DAOTYC01; family DAOTYC01; genus CAZPTF01. The sequence continues at coordinate 9,045 of CAZPTF010000097.1, read as the reverse complement.
TACTGCCAGGGAAACAGCGGTGGGCGAGATCATGACCGGAAAAGTGGCCTATGTAGAACCGGACAACACCGTAGAGGAATGCATGGCTTTGATGACACACAAACGCATTCGCCATTTGCCGGTCATCGAAAATGGCCGGTTGGTTGGGCTCGTGTCCATTGGCGATGTGGTCAAGACCATCATCTCTCACCAGCAATTCCTGATCGAACAGCTCGAGCACTACATCACCACAGGTTGATCCGGCGCGAGCGCAGCGTGCCGGCTGACCTTTCAGTCTCCCAGGGCGGCACCGCTCAAGGCGCCGGTCCCCGGCTGCCCGTCGACTGGCGCTGGCGACCGGCGCCGGCTTGCCGCGGCGGTCCGCATATCTTCGTGCGCCCGGCGTTCATATCTGATCCGCCGGCCGTCCACGAATGGCACACGAATACGCGACTGTGGCACCTCAGTGTTTCACCGGACGCGAAAGCGGTCCATTCGAGCGGATTCAACGCGCCTGGCAAGACTGCGTCCTGGACGTGTTCCACCTGTGCGACGACTTCCATGAGCGGGCTGCCAGGTCCCAGCATGGCCTATGCGTGGACTTAACCAGTCGGATCTCACGCCCACGACGGAGCCAATCTCCGACGCCATCGTCGTCGTACTGGGACTGCTGCGTCTGGGTGGACCACGCGCCGGACTGCCTCGTAATAGAGTGGCACAGTCTGGTACCGTGGACTTGCTCTCCGGCGAATCCGGCGCACTGCAGGGGATCCCATGTTCACCCGGCCGTTGGCTGCAACTGATAACTGGCGACAACATTGACTTCACCTGGCGTCGGTCTATAATATATCCGAAGACTGGGTCGTCACGGACCGCAGCGGCGTTGCGCTCGTCATTGGCGCGGGAATGCGGGTTGCTGCTGGTTCGTTCGCACCGCACGCGTGGCTTCCTCAGCACTGCGCGAAGGGTTGGGAAGGGAGGTCGCTATGGTTCGTCGAGTGAACTATGCTCTGCTGTTCGTGTTGGTCTCGCTCCTGGCGCTGATGCAGGCCGGTTCTGCCCATTCTCAGGAGCCGCAACCGGTCGTTTCGTTCGATGCGGACAAATACCACGCCGGTCCTTCCGAACCGGTCACGTTGACCTGGAATTTCGAGAACATCGAAGAAGCGATCCTGGTTTGGCCTGGGGGGAAGCAAGAGACCCTGTATGGGCCGGGGAGTAAGACCATTGTTTTTCCAACGCCCGGCGACTACAGCCTGACGCTGCGTGCGCTCTATGAGGGCGGGGAAAAACAGATCTGGATCATCTTCAGGGTAACCGGAGAGCAACCTCAACCCGTGTGTACGCCGCCGGCCTGTCCCACGGGCACAGTGTTGCGCTGTCCGGATGGGCAGCAATGCCCCGGTGGTTGTGGAATGGCGTGCATGAGCCCCAACCGGATCTGGTGGGTGCGTGGCAATGTGCGGGACAGCATCGTTGGAGCAGGATTGGGTGACGCCACAATTACCTGCGAGGGTGGCTCCGTATCGGCATCAACTCGCAGCTTGGCGGATGGCACGTTCGATCTGACGTGGCAGGCGCCCGTGGAGGCAGCGACCGGTGGGAGGTGCAGGGTGCAGATCGCCGGTTTCGACCCGGCAGAGGCGGCGTTGGGTATGTCCGGTGCGGATGGCAGTTACCAACTGCAGTTTACGCTCAAACCGGTCGTTCCGCACGGCAATGGCGAGTGGGCCATCGACTACGTCGCAGCGGCGAAGACGGTTGAGCTGGGCCAACCGCTTGGTCCCGTGCAACCGCTCACGGTTTGCGCCCGGAAGTTCCAGAACGGCGGAATGTTGTGGCGCTCGGGCGACAAACGTAACGCGATAGTTCCCCTGATCGAACCGACAGGCCGTTTCTTCCTGCTCGACGATGCGTGGGATCAACACACGAGCCCGTCTTGTGCACCGTCCAACACGCCTGGCCTGTATTTGCCGGACCGCGGTTTGGGCTGGGCATGGTGCACGAACCAGTCGATTCGTGAGAGCCTGGGGTATTCGACCGAACCGCAGGAGGTTTGCGACGATCCTGAGCACGCCCGGCTGAGGGATTATCAGAACGGCCGGCTTGTGTGGGTGCCGAGTTGGAATCAAGTCATCTATCTGCGCTGGAGTGGCGGGCTCTGGTCTCAATACGATTTCTCGCCGTGACCGGATTGAGCGCTGAATGTTGTGCGTTGACCACGCACGCATTCGGCGATCTCCTTCGTTTTGCTTGTCAGCTGTGTCCGGTGCAAGGAGGAAACGCATGAAATCTGTCGTCCAAAGGGTAACAGTCGCGAGCACGCTCGTTGTACTCGTGCTCCTCACGTCACTCCCCGTTCTTGCCGCCAGCCCCCCTGACCTGCTCCAGGCCGATAGCCAGGTGGTGGTCCGGAGCGACGGCGGGTTGGGCATCACTTATAAGCTGACATTCGCCGAGACGGACAGCCGAAACCAGATTACCACGCTGGGACCCCTCGATGCAGGGCACACTATTCGCTCGGCGGATATTACGAGCAGCGGCGGTAAAACGTCTGACGTCCGGTTGTCCAGCAAGGGCGGCGGTTTCTACACCGTCCCGTTCGGTTTCTCCACCCGGCCCGGCGAGACGTACACCCTTACGGTTCGTTACGACGTGCCGGACGCACTCGACGTCACGACCGTTGACAAGGCGGACTATCGCGTGGTCTCGTGGGCGCCAGTGCAGTGGAGCCTGGCGATCGACGAAGAGATCGTGCGCTTCATTCTGCCGATCGATCTCCCGGCCGGAATCACGGCGGAAGAACAGGTGACCGAGGCGGTCGTCGATGCGACGGGACTTGTGTCCGACCGGACCTCCACTGGCGCCTTCGATCGCTGGGTGTATTACCCCACGCCGGATGAGGCGACCGGGAAAACGTATCTTTCGGTTTACGTCTCGAAGTCGGCGGTGCCCGTGCAGTATCACTTCGTGCCGCGCTTCTATCTGCCGGCGCGCCACTTCTCAGGGATCACGGTCCCCTCGGCTATGACCACTCCTGAGCTGCTTCCGGTGGAACCCACGCCCCATCCAGATGAGGCGCAGACGCGCACCGCCGGCGTGCTGGCAACCCTGGCCGTGTTTGGCTGCGGTGGGCTGCTGGTGGTGCTTGGTATCTTCTTCCTCTTCGTCCGGCGGGCAGCGCCCAAACCGGCGCCGACGCTGTACGAATCGCCCGAGATCGAAGTGGAAACCTTCGAGAAGGCGGGCTATGTCCCGGACCTGAACGCGATCGAAGCGGCGTTGCTGCTCGGGAACACGAGCAAAGTGCTGACGCTCGTGTTGATGGGTCTTGCCAACAAAGGCGTCGTCGAAGTGGTCAACCGCAATCCGTTACAGTTAACCGTCCTCGATCCCACGGGTGCCAGCGAAGACTACGAAAAGGCGCTTCTCGATGCGATTGCCGACGATGGCACGTTGTCCAGGTTGGGGATCGACCGGGTGATGGCGCTTCTCTCGGCACGTTTGCAGCCCAAAGTGTGGAACGCCGACATGCGCAAGACACGGGAGACCTACGTGGAGCGTGCGGACACCGCGTGGGATACATGGCGCGGCACACCGGCTCCCAGGGACCCTTCGTTCGGTGATGCCTGGATGTGGGCGATGCTCTCGCAGCACTACCACCCGCGAGCGGAGGCTTCCCCGCCTGATGGCACTGCACCGGGCAGCGGGATGCGGCAATCACCGGTCGTCGTGGCGGCTGACCAGGCCGCCGGAGTGCTGGAGGGCATCTCGTCGAGCGTGGCAACGTCGATGGAGAACTTGTCTGCGTCAACAACTGGTTTTGTCGACAGACTGATCGGAGCTGATCCCCCGCAGGCTGCCGCCGTGCAGGGCTACGATGCCTGCCACAGCGCGTGCCACTCGGCCTGCCATAGTGCGTGCGTCCATGATGCCTGTCACAGTGCCTGTGTGCACAGCAATTGCCATTCAGCGTGCCACAGTGCCTGCAATTGCCATTCGGCCTGTCATTCCGCGTGCCACTCGGCGTGCGTGTCGAGCTTCTGATCGTCATGAGCGAGCGCTTGCAGTCCTTCGCTGAGACGTTCGTCGCGAGCACACGGCGGTATCTGTCGGTACGCCTGGAAGACGGGTTGCTCATCCTGCGTCCAAACCACGTCCACCATCTCAATCCGATGGCGGCGGAGATGCTCTATGCGCTATATTCCAGCGAAACGGTGAACACCACCGCGCTGATCGCCGCGATCTCTGGCCGCTATGGCGTTCCTGCGGAGCGGATCGAATCCGATCTCGCGGGGTTGCTGCGCAGTGTCAGCGCGTTGCTCTCGGACCGGCCGGCGTGTGCGCCCGCGCTGAAGCAGACGCCGTTCGGCTCCCATCAGCGGAAGTATCCGGTGCTGGCCGAGATCGCGCTGACCTACCGTTGCCAGAACCGCTGTGCCTTCTGCTACGCCAGCGCACCCGACCGCGGCCGCAAGGTGCCGGAAATGTCCACGGCGGAGGTCTTGTCGGTTATCGATAAGATCGTCGACCAGGCGCACGTGCCGAGCCTGTCCTTCACCGGCGGGGAGCCAACGCTGCGCCGCGACCTGCCGGAGCTGGTGGCCTACGGGCGCTCTCGCGGGATGTGGATGAACCTGATTACCAACGGTATTCGCTGTGCGCGGCCAGTGCTGGTTCAGGCGCTCGCGCAGTCCGGCCTGGACAGCGCACAGGTCAGCCTGGAGGCGGGCGATGCGGAAACGCACGATCGCGTCGTCGGCCGGCGAGGCGCGTTCGAGCGGACCGTGGCCGGCATCCGCACGCTGCGCGCTGCGGGTATCCGCGTGCACACGAACACGACGATCAACGAATTGAACCGCGCCGGGCTGCACGCGCTGATCGATCTGGTTGCAGATCTGGGCTCGGAGCATCTATCGATGAACATGGTGATCCGCACCGGGGATGCGGTCGGCCAGCCCGACATCGGCTATACCGATATCGGACCGCTCGTGCTCGCGCTCAAGCAGCACGCCGAAGACTGCGGGCTGCGCTTCGTGTGGTATAGCCCGGTGCCGTTTTGCCTGTTCAACCCGGCGGCGTATGGTCTGGGCAGCCCGTCGTGTTCGGCAGCGGACGGTCTGCTGTCCATCGCACCGGACGGTGGGGTGTTACCATGCTCCAGCTTCGCGCAGGGGGTCGGCAACCTGCTGTACGAGGATTTCGACACAGTCTGGAACCGCCGCGCAGCGAAATATTGGCGGAACAAGGAATTCCTGCCGCCGGGCTGCCGCGGTTGCGAGTATGCTGCATTGTGTTGTGGAGCGTGCCCGTTGTATTGGGACGAGCAGGAGTCGTTCACGGAGATCGCTGCGCACCTGCAACCGGTCGGGCCGTGGGCCACAGTGCTGTGGCGTGTCAAACGGCGCATCCTGGGTCGCGTGCACGGGATTGGCGTCAACTGATGAGTTGGAGACGGAGGTAACCGATGGCACAAGCGATGTCACTCGAGCAGCTCGATCGTTTTCTCGACGGCGCGCAAGAACAGGTCGGCGCTGTCGCGCGCGAGTTGGAGGAAGTGCAGACGCAATTCGTCAGCGCGCACCAGACCAGCAAGGCCGTACACGATGCGGCGTTAGATGAGCTCAGCGCGCGGGTGGAAGCTGATCTGGCGGCGCTTCCCGGCGCCGTGCGTACTGCGATCGACGAACGCCTGGTAGTCGAGCAGGAGACGCTGGCAGCACGGCGGCAGGAGCTGGCCGAGCGCATCGTACCGGAAGCCGAGCGCATCGCGGATGAGTTGCTTGATCGTGCCCAGCAGGAGACCGCGCGAGTACGCGCACTCAACCCGCGTCTCGATCAGCAGGAGGAGAAGCTCAAGGCGGAGCGCGGCCAAATGGAAACCGACTTGGTCCAGCTCAACGCGGAGATCAAACGGCTCTCGGGCTGTCTGGCGGTGTTCATCAACTTCTTCAAGATCAGTGCGCTGGACCGCCGTCGCCACGAGCTGATCGGTCGGCTCACGGAGAACGCCGTCGCGCTGAAGGACGTCCGCGACGAATGGGCTGTGGCGCGTTCGGCCTATACCGAGAGCGAGCAGCAGCTCAAGCAGCAGTGGCAACAGGCCAGCGTCTCCGCGACGCACGCCCGCGAGGAGCTTGCGCAGTTGGACGACGATGCCGTCCGCGAGCAGCTCGCGCTGCGGCGGGCGATCTTCTACGTACTCGATCATTGGAAGATCCCGTTGTCCGGCGAAGC
>CAZPTF010000097.1:0-2729 GCA_964589015.1 uncultured Anaerolineae bacterium | reverse complement strand
CTCCGTTCGCGTGGGGAAATCATCGCGGACCACCGTCACGACCGCCTGGTCTACGTGTTCCCGAACCTCAAGGAGAGCAAGGTCGAGCGTCGCTGCCCCTACTGCGGCGCACAATTCCCTGTCAAACAGGCCCTTTCCAAGTGCCCTAACTGCGGTGCCAGCCTGGAGCTGCAACTCAATTGAACTGCTTGTTCCGCTTCCAGGACATCATGATATCTTCCTTTAACCCGCGACAGACGAAAATGGGGCGGTTGTTTTCGTAGGGCATGCAGTACGTGCAGGCGATCGTGGCCGCCAGCTCCACTTCGGCGAACACGACCTGCATATCTTCCGCCGCGGTGTTCTGATCCTCGATCACGATGACTGTCTCGCCACTGCAATCGCCGGGCCCCCACAGGTAATAACTGTTGTGTTCGCTGATCGCCTTTGGCAGGCCGAGCGCGCCGCCGAAGAAATCGATCGCCCCGGCTTCGCCGTAGTTGTCCCCGACGATGCAGGCACGTGCCTGTTCTTCCGGCGGCAACGCACGGTAGACTTCAGCCACGGTCGCTGCCAGCTCCGGCCAACCGAAACGGTCTGCGAAATGCTGCGGCAGTACGCCGATCTCAAGCCGCTCCTGCTGCGCGGTCGCCGCCGGATTGACGTAACGCGCGATCGTTTCGACGGGTAGCAGCGGGAGCGCCAGCGGAGCCGTGACCAGTCCGACCACCGTCAGTGCGACCAGATAGACCGGGACCGCCCAGCGCCCGCGCTGGCGCAACAGCCCGCTCCACCATACCGCACCGGCGGCGAAGAGCATTGGGTAGGTCGGAGCGAGGAAGTAGAACTTGGCCTGCTGCACCGTCAGCACGACGTACAAAATGGCGTAAGTCCAGCCCAGCGTGCGGTAGGTCTTGCCCGCACGGGTGAAGAAGAACACCAGGCCGGCGACCCACAGCGGCAGCGTCAACGGGTTCATCATCACAATTTGCTGCACCAGGAATTCGATGGGTGTCACCGGATAGGTCTTGCCGGAGGCGTAGATGCGCCAGAATTCGAGTGTCGGCCAGCCGTGGGCGATCTGCCAGTAGATGTACGGTGAGAACATCACCAGCGCCAGCACACCGCCCAGCCACAGCCACTTGCTCAGCAGGTAGCGACGCTGGCGCGCCAGCAGCAGACCGATGACGAGCGCTGCAACCATGTAGAGGATCGTTACCTTGGTCAGCAGGCCCAGCCCGACGAAGAAGCCGAACAGGAGCCACAGCTTCGGCTGGTCGTGCTTGAGAATGACGATGACGACGTAGAGGGCGAGGACCCAGAACAGCTCGTCGAACGTGTCCATCGACAACAGCGAGTTGACGCCCAGGTACGTCGGCGACACCGCCACGGCCAGCGCTGCGGCGACCTGCGTCCACTTTCCGCCACCGAGCTGGCGGGCCATCAGCCCGGCGATGACCACCAGCGCGGCGCCGGCGAGTGCGGGAACCGCATGTATCGCGAGGAGCGAATCGCCCAGCGTGGCGCGGATCAGTGCCGTGAGCGCGGCGATGAACGGCGGGAAGTCGACGTAGCCGAAGTCGAGGTGCTGACTCGCTGCCAGGTAGTAGAGCTCGTCGCGATGATAGCCGTATTGCCCCGCAGCGACGAAATGGAGCAGCAGCTTGAACAAAGCGATGTACAGCAGAATCGCCGTGGCGCTGGACAGCGTCTGTTCCCAGTTTCGATCGGTTCGCATGGACCTTCCCTCCTTCCGGGGCGTTGGAGCGAAAGAGGAGCGGCGTCGGGCTGGTGCAGAGCCCCAACGGAATCGGCGGCACGACCATCAGCACCACCATTATCCCGCCGATGGCGCGTGGCTGCAAATCTGGTTCGACTGCCGCTGACGACCTGTCATCCGCCCCGTGATGCCGGGACTACATAACCGCATACCGTACGGAACCCGACCACACGCGGCCGTCCGCACCGCGCGGCGCGAGGCGACGCATCACTTCGCGCGCAGTTCCATCCCCGTGACGAGATAGGGGTCCTTGGTCAGGTCCTTGTGATCGCCGATCGTGCTCTTACGGAAGTGCATGTAGTCCGCACCGTCGGCATTGAACCCGCCCCATTCCCAGCCGTGGCGGGTCATGATTTCGACCACGTCAGAGTCGAGCGTGATCTTGCCCCTGGCGTCCTCGTCGCGGTCGGCGTATTCGCTGGACCCGGCGGGCCACCAGCCTAGCTTGGGATCGAGGAACGGGTTGATCAGGGGATTGATGTCGATGGCGTAGCCGTAGCAGTGGCTGCTGCACATGGACGGATCGTCCTGTGCCGGTCTGCAGTAGTAAGCGACGGTGTCGTTGTACGCAGCATATTCATCCACCTCGAAATCTTCGTAGGGTTGCATCCTCTCAATGGGGAATCTGGCCTCGTACAACTCTTTGAAGATTTCGACCAGTTCCACTGCCAGGTCTTTGTGAACCACGATGGTCCCGGTATGAGCCTGGTCGTCGAAGCCCCAGTAGCTGAGTTCGATGTAGGAGAGGTCACTTCGATCGACCGGGCAGCCCTGTTTCCAGGAGCGCCCCACCATTTTGTCCAGCACGTCGCCGGGAATTGGCTGAATGGCGCACGTAAATGCATCATCCGGCCCTGTCGCCCCGGCAGTAGGCAAAAGAACAGCAAAAACACACAATACAGCACACACTACAACGATCGTTCTCCCCAGTTGACCCATAGCGCAATTCCTTTCTCGTGTTTTGTGTAGC
>CAZPTF010000096.1:4225-12763 GCA_964589015.1 uncultured Anaerolineae bacterium | reverse complement strand
GCCCCACCTCATCTTCGAGAAAGGACTCGAGTTCATCGGCGGTAGAACCAGCTTGCCCCTCGCGGATGTCGGGAGACCACAACCCATCCGCTGCGCCCGCTTCAGGTTCTGGGCACCCCTCCTCCTGTGCGGGAGCGGCCACTGGCCTGTCTTCTTCGGTCTCAGCCAACGATCTGCCGGTCACGGATTCCGGCGCAGCCGGCTCCGGCAGGATGGGCCTCACTTCTGCCACTTCACGGGCATACCCGTGCGCATCTTGCGCAGGAACACGTTCGACAGGTATCTGTGGCACAACGCGTCCCACGGAGTCTTCCGCAGCAAACCCCACTGGGGCAGCGGGCAGATCTTTCAGTCCCCGCTTCTCCAGAGTCACCAGTCCGGCCTTGGCGAAACGATTGTCCGGATTCAGCTCCAGCACCTTTTCCAGGTATACTTGCTCCTGGCGCGGATCGTCGGAAACAGCGGCTAACCACAACCAGGCCATTTCGCGCTGAGATTCATCGTTCAGCGCACGGAATAGCAGATCGCGCGCCTCCACCCGCCGGCCCGCCTTTGCCGCCGCTATGCCACGATTCAGCCAAATCTTGCCGAATCCCGCTCGATCGCCGGGTTGCTCATCCATGGAGACAACTCCCAAGACATACCTGCCTCCACCCTCATCACTATTATAGAGGCATCTGGAGATCGATACATCTGCCAAACTACGTAATCTGCCTGCCGAATCCGCCTAATTCTCAACTCATCGTCTAGGCCAAATCGCCTATACGACCACCTTTGGTAATTTCTCGGTCAATCTCCCTCCTATTATAGCACAATATGCCCCAATCAGGGCAAATCCAGGTTGTACGCCAACGCTCGACCCAACTTGACAAAATTTCCGATGTGCGATATGATAAGACATGTACCCTCTAGGGGTATGAGCAGTTGGGGTCACCGTGTAGCAGGAAGGTCGATTTCGAGTGGCACAAGACGCTATCACATTGAGGCTGAAACGAGTCGAGGGCCAAATCCGTGGCCTGCAGCGCATGATCGAGGAGGAATCGCACTGCGAGCAAGTGTTGACGCAGCTTCTCGCAGCCCGGTCCGCTCTGGATCAGATCGGACTTCTCGTCATGTCGAATTATCTCGATACCTGTCTGGCGTCAGGGGATGAAGAGGAGGTCAGAGACAACGCTCTCAGGATATTCCATCTGATTCTGAGCCGTTATTCTCTATCGCCCGGACCGGACGATCCAACATCTTCTCTGTGACAGTTTTCCAACTGCATTACGTTTCGGAATCAGGATGGCGCTTTACGTGCTCGTGTATGTTAAGGAGGATTAGAACCCATGGCAAAACCACAACATGTAACCGATAGCAGTTTCGAACAAGACGTTCTCAAGGCGGAGGTGCCCACGTTAGTCGACTTCTGGGCCACCTGGTGTGCTCCCTGCCGGATGATCGCGCCCGTTCTCGAGGAAATTGCCGCTGAGAACGATGGTAAGATGGCCATCGCCAAGGTGGATGTGGATAACAATCCCGGTATCGCAACCAATTATGGGATCCAGAGCATTCCGACGCTCATTCTCTTCAAGAATGGCCAGCCCGTCGAGCGGTTGGTTGGATTCATGAACAAGAAGAAATTGATGGACAAGTTGGCTCTGCACCTCTAAACCCAGACGTTTGTTAGCAGCAACCCGGAAGGGCTGTCTATCTGTGCAGGACGTGCACAGATAGACAGCCCTTTTTTCGTCCATGTCGCAACACCACAGGCATACCGCACTTTTCTACGCTTGTCGCTACGTCAGAAGATATGCTATAATGTACCTATGTTGCGATTGTGCTCGATTCTTTCAGCCAACAATCCGCGAGAACGCATCGAGGCGCTGTACGAGTGTTTGGCGCCTTTCTACGCCATCCTACACCCTTTCGTCAAAACGGTCGCAGCCAGAGCGACCAATCTACTGGATGATGGCAGCGGTCTGAGTGCACTCGACGTCTGCACCGGGACCGGCGTGGTGGCACAGGCCCTCGCGCAGCGCGGGTATGATGTCACCGGTATCGACATCGCATTTTCCATGCTCACACAACGCCGGCATGCACGCACGGCCCAGGGCATCAAGAGTGTCAGGATGGACGCACGCCAGCTTGCGTTTCCCGACCGCACGTTCGATGTGTGTGCGATCTCAATGGGCCTGCACGAGTTTTCATTTTCGGATCGCTTCCGCATACTCAACGAGATGATGCGGGTCAGCAGGCGCTATGTCCTGGTCGCCGATTATTCCGGCAAACAGCCCTGGATGGTGCGGCTCGCAGAATGGCTCGAAGCGAGCCACTTCAGGGATTTCATTGATGGCGGCCTGGACGAGCAGCTTTCCCGAGCAGGGCTGAACATCATCCGGCAGGAGCGCTGGTTTTCTCTGGGATTGTTCCTATGTGAAGTTCGGGCTTCGCAGAACGGAAATGTGCCTCACGGGCCAGAATTCGATGCCACGCAATCGTCCAATCAACCGTACCCTCCGGAGGAAAGCTCATTTTGACGATCCGTGACCAACAGCTCGCACTTCTGGTGGACTTCGGGAGCACCTACACCAAACTGGTGGCTGTCAATCTCGAGGCAGGGAGAATCGTCGCTCATGTCCAGGCTCCCACGACGGTCGAGACCGACATCAACATCGGTTTATGGCAGGCGCTCGCGCATCTTGAGGAGACGTGTCAGCTCAAAGCCGAGCAATTCAGCTATCGGCTGGCGTGCAGCAGCGCAGCAGGCGGACTCCGCATCATTGCGATCGGTCTGGTAAAGAGCCTGACGGTCGAAGCCGCCCGCCAAGCCGCACTCGGCGCAGGGACACGGATCGTTGGCGCATACGGTGATCAGCTGACCACGGACGAAATCGACCGGATCGTCCGCACACAGCCGGACATGATTCTGCTGGCAGGCGGAATCGACGGCGGAGACCGGAACGTAATTCTGCACAATGCCACGCAGTTGGCCGAGTCGCCCATCGCGGTACCGATCATTCTTGCCGGCAACAAGAACGCCAGTCCGGCAGCGGAGGCGATCCTGCGCAGCCACGGCAAGGAAGTTCGCACGACGGAGAACGTACTGCCCCGCTTGCAAGAGATCAACGTCGAACCTGCCCGCGAGACCATCCGCAGGCTTTACATGGAGCGCATCGTTCAAGCCAAGGGCCTGGACCGGGCAGAGTCTTTCATCGGGCAGGTCGTCATGCCTACCCCAGCGGCAGTGCTGCAAGCCACCCGACTGTTGGCGGATGGTACCACCAATCAGCCCGGCTGGGAGGCTGTCATGGTCGTCGACATCGGAGGCGCCACCACCGACGTCCATTCCGTCGCGCCCAACCCGCCCGCAGCAGAGTTCGTCATCCGCCACGGGTTGCCCGAGGCCCACGCCAAACGGACCGTCGAGGGAGATCTGGGCTTGCGGGTCAGCGCCATCTCGTTGTTGGAGACCGTTGGGATGGCCGCATTGCGCTCACAGTTGGACGACATGCTGCAAACGACCACGGCAGATGGTATGGACGAAAAACTACACCATGCAATGCGCCGGCGCACCGAAAACGTTTCACTGGTACCGGAGGGCGAATTCGACCGAAAGCTAGATGAAGCGATGGCGTTTCTCTGCGTCGAACACGGAACGGAACGACACGTCGGCCACCTACGCGAGCACTATTTGCCCACCGGTTTCTGCCTCATTCAGGATGGCAAAGACTTGACGCAGGTTAAGCATGTGATTGGAACAGGTGGCATCTTCCTGCACACGAACAATGCAGCATCTATCCTGTCTGGGGGACTATTCGACCGCCGGAAACCGCATGTGCTCAAACCCGCCTTTCCGGAACTTCATCTTGACCGGCAGTATGCCCTCTGGGCGATGGGTTTGCTCGCAGAAAGCCACCCGGATTTGGCATTGGACATCTTGAAACAGGAATTGCCGGTGCTCAAGCTTGAGCCGCGGAAACACGGCGGGACGGAATCCAAGCCACTCTGAGAGCGAAGTGATGTGTCAATACAACCGAGACGAGGAGAGATTTTCGCCCCCACCAAGTCAAACGGCGCAGCGGGCGGACGAGCGGAGGGTCCGCCACGGATCACCCATCGACAATTGGACAAGTGAGGTGTAACGAACATGGCAACTTCAGTTTTGGGCGGCGCGTTGGGAGAATGCGTTCATGTCGCGGGAATTCTCAATTTTCTCCGGCTCGCTGAATCGCAGGGATATCGAACCGAGTTCACCGGACCGGCTACATCCATCGCAGATTTCGTCGATGCGGCACGCGAAGTAGATCCCGATATCATCGCAGTCAGCTACCGGCTCACCCCGGAGAACGCGGTGCTGCTCCTGCAGGATTTTCGGGCCGCACTGCGCGAAGCCGGATTGGATGGCAAACGTCTCGTCTTCGGCGGGACTCCACCTGTCGCCGCTGAGGCGCGTAACACGGGCATGTTCGAGGCCGTTTTCTCCGGCGAAGAACCCACTGAGGCAATCATCGCCTACTTGAAAGGCATCCCATTCGATCGAACGACAGCCGCTGATTATCCGGATGAGACCATACCTCGCCTAGCCTGGAAATCGCCGTACCCGCTAATTCGCCACCATTTCGGGATTCCGGCAGAGAACATCGCGCCGACGATCGCAGGTATCCGACAGATCGCCGAAGCGCATGTCCTGGATGTCATCTCACTCGGTGCCGACCAGGACGCGCAGGAGAACCTGTTCCAGCCGGAGCGGCAGGACCCCAGGCGCAAGGGCGCTGGGGGGGTTCCATTTCGTACTGAGGACGATCTGCGCGCGCTCTACGCGGCGACCCGCACTGGAAACTACCCCTTGATGCGCTCTTACTCCGGGACGTCCGACCTGTTGGAGTATGCCGAACTACTGCGGGAGACGATCCGCAATGCGTGGTGCGCCACATCGTTGTTCTGGTTCAATATCGTCGATGGACGGGGCCCACTCAGCTTGCGCGATTCGATCGCCGATCACATGGCGTTGATGCGCTGGCATGGAGAACGAGGCATACCCGTGGAAGGAAACGAGCCGCACCATTGGGAACTACGCGATGGACACGACGCAGTTGCTTGCGCAGTAGCATATATCTACGCGCACGTGGCCAAGAACATGGGTGTCACAGACTACATCTGCCAGTACATGTTCGAGACACCACCGCATCTTTCGAACCGCATGGACCTCGCCAAGATGTTGGCAAAGATCGAACTGGCCGAAGGGCAAGCGGTACCCGGCTTTCGTTTGCTCCGCCAGACGCGGACAGGGTTGATGAGCTACCCGGTCAATACGGCGGCCGCTCGCGCCCAACTGAGCGCCTCAGTCTACCTGCAAATGGCCCTCAAACCGGACATCGTTCATGTGGTCAGCTACAGTGAAGCGGATCACGCAGCGACCGCCGATGATGTCATCGAGAGCTGTCGCATGGCACAGCACGTCATCGAACTGGCGTTACGCGACATCCCGGACATGACTGCCGATCCAGTGGTACAGCGCCGTAGAGATGCACTCGTCGAAGATGCTCTGGTCGTTGTAGACGCGATCCGCCAGCTCGGCGCTGGAAAGGGCGCGGATCCACTACTCGATCCGGATGTACTCACGCGTGCCGTCGAAATCGGACTGCTCGACGCTCCCCATCTGCGGGGCAATCCGCACGCCTGCGGAAAAGTCCACACACGCATCGTCGATGGGGCAAACCTGCCAGTCGATGAACACGGCAAGGTGCTGTCAGAAGCGGAACGAGTCAAGCGGATACTGGAAGAGTTGTAGATCCAAATGAGGTGGTGAACCGCGTCGCCATTCCGATCGACAGGGCCGACTGTTGAGTCGGGAGAGGGGACGCTTCAAAGACGATAACCCGATACCAGAACAAATTCTCGTCTGTGTGCGCCAATCGGCGTTCACCAGCCGAACAGAACGGTTCTCCGGTATCATCGAGACCGAGAGGAGAAGAACGAATGGATTACCCGATCGCACTGGACCCTAGATTGAACATGAGCGCCGAGGCGTTTGCCGAAGCGTGGAATGAAGAGGAGGAATGCCGCGCACAAGCCAAGGCCCGTGTCGGGCGTGTGCCATTGTCCGGTTTCCCCTTCGACGCCACCACGATTGCAGTACTGGGTGTTGCAGGAAGCGTGGCAGCCAATCTGACTCTGGGCACGGCAAGCAATGCCCTCTATGACTGGGCGAAGCCCCTGATAGACGAAGCAATGAACCGCGCAGACATTTCGAAGGAAGTGGAGGTTACGATCACGTCATTGCCCGATGGGACCCGCATCATCGTCATCCAGCGGGCCGAGTCATAGCGGGCAAAGCCGCGCTGGCGATGTTTATTGCGAAAGAGGCGAACAGACCCAGTGCCCGCCTCCTCTTCAGACGGTGTGAGCACACACTGCGCAACTCAAGAAGCACAGCACCCGCGGAACTGCTCCCGGCGTGAGCAGCCCGCTCGAGGGGCACGCATGGGATCGCTCAAACGGGTCTGGGCGGTCTCATTCCCACCCAGACCGCTGAGCGTGGCGAGCGCGTCTAGTCAGAGCGTCCGGTGTCTTCGGGAACGGGGATGGGCACGAACAGCACACCGAGATAAGCCTGTCCCGCGTTGTCAGGATGCTCGGCGAGCGTCACCGTAGTCGAACGCTCCATACCACGCCGCCAATAGACGACCTGAACTTCATCTCCCGGCTTGTAGTTTGCAATTGCATCCGCCAGGGTGCGCTCGGGAGTCAAAGGGCTCTCATCCAACGCCAGAATGATGTCTCCGCTGCGCAGTCGCGCGCTCTGCGCCGGGCTGGCTGGCGTGACTTCCAGCAAAAACGCACCGGCGTCGTAACCCTGATCCCAGAACTCTTCCGGCACCATCTCGTCCAGCGCTGGCGCTGCGGGACCGGGCAGCAGTGGCATCTCCACCTCCGGCGTGGGGCCATCGCGCGGGCCACGGCTCGGTGGTATTTCCGTCCAGTCGTCGGGCAGCGCCCTTGGCGGCCACGGCGTCAATCGCTCCAGCCGTGCATTCCGTTTCACCAGCCAACGTGCCTGCGATGCACCCGTCACAAAACCGCCCAGCGCACCACAGCAGCAACTCAGCAGCACACCCAGCAATGCGATGAGAATCACAACCACAAATAGCGTGTTCTTCTCACTTGTAGACATACGCAGCACCTCCCGTTTCATCGGCAAGCAAACGATTCACGCTCATTGTTCTTGTTAATCTCTGTCCCCCAAGATATTCACTTCGCTTGAGTTTTCATCCGAACTGCCCTATGCTATAATATCCGCCGCCGAAACCGGCGAAAGGGGAACGCAGAGAATATGGAGTCGAAACATACATTGGGCATCACCTGCACCGTTCTGCTCATCATCACGGCGCTGACAATTCTCTGTCTCATCGCTGCCGGCGGTGTATTCTTCGTTGCCAATCGCCCGAATGGCCTCAGACAATATATCGCGCAGCGATTCTCTCCGCCGACTGCCACACCGATCCCCACTACCACGGCCACACCAACACAGACCCCAACTCCGGCCCCACCGACCGCAACGCCGCTGCCCACCGCGATACCGGAGAATACTTCCACAGCCACACCCGTTCTCGCATCGCCGACAGTGGCAGCTCCGCCGACCGACACACCGGCAGCACAACCCACCGCGACAGAAACGCCCGCGTTGGCCTACATGCCAGCTCCGACGGACACACCCATCCCTCCGTCACCGACTCCGGCCACACCACCGACTGATACACCGGTACCTGCCCCGACCGTTGAGCCGTTCCTGCCTATCGGCACCAGAGCGGAGTTGTCGCCCCAAGCGAATGGAGCGACCGGATCTGCTGTTTTGTTCTCGCCACGGCAGTTGACCATCATTAACTTGAACTACGATGGAAAATGTCCGGTCAGCGATATCCGGCTTGGCATGGAGGGATTCCCCAAGCCGCCGGTTGCAGTCCTGCAGTACCTGGAAGAAAGGCCCTACAAGAATGAGTCTTTCCCAGTCGAGATTCCCGCCGATCTACCTGCGGGCTCAGCCAATGCCCTCTTTGTGTACTGCGATTCTCGTGACGAAATGCTTGCCTGGGGCCCTCTGCTATCACCACAGCCTTGAGTTCAACCTGTCACTGTGAATCAGGGGCGTTCAAGCGCTCTGCGACAGACTGATGACATTCGCCACAACCGATCATTGGATCCCTGACGTCCTGCATCGTCCGGACACAGAAGGCGGTCACGTGCACCTTCCGGCCCAAACCCAAAAACCCCGCTCCGATCCGCGCCTCCAGAATCATATCTGGGCAACGATTCGCCTGTAAAATGCGTGGCACAGCACACGAACGACACAACCCGACCGTCCAACCTTCTCCACCCCCGCTCCGCTTAAGCAAACGGCACTCACGCCGTTCCATGCCCCGGTAATAGTCCTCGAAATAGAACGTACAATTTGGTTTCCAGGAATCAGACATACGCTATCCTCATCCAGCAACCCCATCTTTCATTTGGCTTTCGATAACCGACACCAGTTCGGCAGGTCGTTCGTTGGCAATATCC
>CAZPTF010000096.1:0-4125 GCA_964589015.1 uncultured Anaerolineae bacterium | reverse complement strand
CATTTGGCTTTCGATAACCGACACCAGTTCGGCAGGTCGTTCGTTGGCAATATCCGATCCGGCACCTTCAAGGGTGATCACCTGCGCGCGCGGGTTCAGATTCATGAAGTGATTGATCCGGCCCGATGGTATCTGCCCTCCCTCTCCCCACAGGACCGTAACCGGTTGGGTCAAGCGTGCGAATGCCAAGCGCACATCTACATCCAGGAACCCACTGATGAAGGAGGCGATGGCGTGCCTGGCTCCGGGCTGGTGGCTGCTCGCATAACAGGCGTCAACCACCGCCGGATCGATTTTCCCCGGCAGAAGGGTTAACTCATCGCCATGCTGGCGCGCTATCGAGGATCGCGATGCGATGATATTCACAAGCAGCTCGCCCAACACTGGCGAACGCAACAGTGTGTGCGCCAGACTCCACTCCCAACCAGGACGTTTCAGGATACCCCGCACATAGGAAGGGTGCAGCAGCACCAGCCGCTCATAGAGGGTCGGGTAGAGGCTCGCTGCCACCAACGCATGAGCCGCAGCCAGCCTGCTCGCCACAACCATCGACTTGCCCCCGACCACATCACGGAGAAAATCGCGCTGCAGCCGTACGTACAGATCCGGGTTGTAGGTGATGTCGGGACGGTCCGACAACCCAAAGCCCAGCTGATCGTAGGCATAGACGCGAAAGCGCTCGCTGAGCGTGCCAAAAACATGGCGCCATTCAGAGCTGTCTGCACCGATGGAGAAACCGTGAACCAATACGATGGGACGCCCCTGTCCCTTGACTGTGTAGAATACCCGGCCCAGAGACCACTGGTAATAGCCCGGTTCGCCGTCCACCGGGCCGGCAGGATCGAGTGGGTCCACATGTCGTGCAATTTCCGCATTGACGATCGAAATCCCAGCCAATGCCACACCAGTCCACACCAGCCCACGAAGCAATTTACTGGACATGTCTCCTCCGTCTCCAGCCCACTTGGTACGAATACGCAGTCAACACCTGCGCGCAAACGCCGAACACCCGGTCACTTCTTCAGACTCAAACGTTTCTTCACCCGGCTCAACGCCTCGGAAGGCTCGCCTTCCGCCAAACTGCTTTCCCATTCCCGAGTGAGGTGATATGCCAATATCTCGATTGTCGCCGGAGCAATCGCATTGGGGTCCAGCAGGACGGCGGGCGTTCCTTGATCGATCGCCCGCACCATCACATCCGGATCATGACGGATCACCGCCAGCGTCGGGTGGCCCAACGCACGTTCGATGTTGTCTCTTGGCAGTTTGGGTTTCGCGATCAAACCGTTTATCAGCACCGCAACCTTGTTCGTTGGATAATCCAGCTGCCTGAAGACATCCAACGCCCGGCGTGAAGCCAGCACCGAGCCCATCTCCTGTGCGAGGACGAGCAGAATCAGATCCGCATGATCGAGAATGGCGAGATTGACCTCATCGAACGACGGTGCCGTATCGATGATCGTGAAAGTGTAATTCTCCCGCAGCGTGTCGACGAGTGGTCCAATCAAAGCGGCGGATACCCGCTCACAATCCGCCACGTCTTGGGGCGCTGCCAACACATGTACCCCACAGGGTGCGGGTGCCAGAATCTTCTTGATCACATCGATGTCCTGGACCGTCTCTTCCGAACGCATCAGGTCCGCGAGGCCCATCTTGGGCCGGATATTCAACATCATCGACACGTGTCCGACATTCAAAGCAAGGTCGAACAACGGCACGGGCTGACCCCAGATTTGCGCCAATGATACCGCCAGATTCACCGCCAGGGTCGACTTGCCAACCCCGCCGCGCAACGAAAAAACGGTAAAGACCTTCCCCTGCGGACCACTGGGGGTGTCTGTGGATAGAGATTTGGAGCGCGCCAACAACGCCTTGATGCGCAGTTCAAGCTCGGTCAGATCGAAGGGTTTGACCATGTAATCATCGGCGCCTGTCTCAAAGCCCATGATCTTGTTAGACACCTCGCCCAGGGCTGTAAGCATGATGATCGGCGTGTTTACCGTCGGCGGATTCTGACGCAACTGTCGCACCATCTCATAGCCATCCATCTCTGGCATGATCACGTCGGACACGATCAGATCGGGCACAACAGCCTTCACTTTGGCAATCCCGTCTACGCCATTGACAGCCGTCTCAATCTCGTATCCCTTCTTACGCAGATAGTCGCTAACCAGCTTCTGCAGAAACAGATCATCTTCAACCACCAGAATGCGCGGTCCGGCCATAAGTCGTTGTCTCCTCGCGTATTACGTCATTACACCATATCGCACAACTACGCAAATTATACCATTGTGGCCTTCAACAAGCAACAGGCGAAGCAAAGGCTCACACAACCTGAATCCAGAAACTGACCGGCCAATCCTGATCCCTGCGGTACGATGAGAAAGCCCGTTCCAGTGCACCGGCATGATACACATGCATGTAACTTGAGGACCACAACACCCGTGCCCGTGAATTGAACGTCAGGAACATCTGCAAGGCATACTGCTCATTCCAAAAACGGTGGTCCCGTAGCACCCACGCTTTGGGATACTCCAGCGGCAGAAAGATATCGTGAAAATGGATAACGACACCCCGCTTCAGACGCGGTAGCACCTCCAGGAACAAGAAGTGCAAATCACTGCCAAGCTTCAGGACGTGGCTCGAATCGACAAAGAGAATATCATTGGCTTCCAGAGATGCAAAGCGCTCCAAACCCACGGACTGGACATTTTCCACACTGAGATTGCACGCGCCTGCAGGGAGGGCTGTCCGGACAATCGCTCTGGGGTAGGGTTCGATGACAAGCAGTTCGCCAGGCGCCTGGCCGCCATCGCGCTGGTTCGCTTCCAGAGCACGAACGATCAGATGGGTGGAATACCCTCCCCCGACCTCGAAGACACGTCTGGGGGCAAGCTGCCGCACCATGCAGTAGAGAACTTCGGCATCGACGGCGGAAAAAGACTCGTTACGGATATAGAAGGACGCTGGGGCCACAGGCCGGTTCAAAGGTAACAGATCGAATTCCGCCTGATAGGAGGAGACAAATCCGGCAAGCAGTCCCATTTGCCCAGTCGGGTTCCAGTCGATTCCGACACATTCCGACGGCACGTCCCAGAGCGCAGGCTGCAGATGCCGCGTATCGGGTATCGGCTCGTGAAAGTGATTTGCGATGATGAAGATACCCAGCGGTTCAAAGACTGGGAACAACACACGAACCAACCGTCGGACCACGGCCCGTGCCACACAGCTCCACGTCACGTCCAAAACTCCGCTTACCGGCTTCCTGCTAGCGGGGACAGACGCCTCGTACCATCCAAAGTCACGCGGCTCTGCTCAGGATCAAGAGGGAGCAGGATGAAGAAAGATGTGCCAGGCAATTCCTCCTCGCTCTGGTACTTACTTTCAACCCACACCCTGCCGCGGTGCGATTCGATAATCCCCTTGACGATGGTCAATCCCAATCCAGGGCCGCCACCCTTGAACCTGGTCTTGCTGGTACTGTGCAATGCCGGATCATCTGCGCGGTAGAATGTTTCGAAGATGAGCTCCCGTTCCTCGGGATTGATACCGATCCCCGAGTCGCGAACTACCAGTTGGACGAAGGGCGCGGAGGGATGGTTCTCTAACAACTGCCCCTTGATGAAGATGTCTCCTCCATCCGGTGTGTATTTGAGCGCATTGCTCAACACATGGAGCAACGCCTGATAGAGCCGTTGCCCGTCAGCCTTGATCTCGGGAAGCGTCTCCATGCCTTCAGCGGTGACGTGCAGGTTCCGCTGGGTGATAGTCGGCATCAATTCCGCGATGGCCCGGTTCACGATGCTTTCGATGGAAACGGATGCCAGATGGAGTGCCAATGCCTCGGCATCCAGGCGAGCGACATCCAGCATGGCATCGATCATCTCAGCCATCCGGCCGGTACTGCTCACGATGCCGCTGGTAGCCTCCTTGATGAACTCCGTGTTCATCAATTCCTCGGTGCCGAGCGAATTCAGCATATCGGCATAACCGCGAACGAGTGTCAACGGCGTCTTCAGCTCGTGCGATGCGATCTGGATGAAATCGAACTTCGTCTTGTCGCGATGAGTGAGCGCCCGATTGGTCCGTTGCAGCTCCGCATTCAACGTGCTGATCTCTTCGTTC
>CAZPTF010000095.1:6362-12767 GCA_964589015.1 uncultured Anaerolineae bacterium | reverse complement strand
CTCCCAACCTATCCAGTGCCCTCTGCGCCTCCTCGTACGTGCGTGACCAATTCACCAGACCCCAGCGGGTCCTGGGCAAATCGCCGAGCAGAATGTTCTCGGCCACCGTCAGCCAGGGCAACAGATTGAATTCTTGATAGATAATGCCAATTCCCAGCCGTTGTGCGGCCGCCGGGTTTTCCAATCGAATGGATCTACCGCGCAGCAATATCTCCCCCCGGTCGGGTTGATATACACCGGCCAGAATCTTCATCAGCGTCGACTTGCCTGCCCCATTCTCCCCAACCAGAGCGTGAACTTCACCCACATGACAGGTGAAAGACACGTTATCGAGAGCAACGACACCGGGAAACGCTTTTGTAATGCCAAGCATCTCGAGCGAGAGTTCAGCCATAACTTCTCCTTGCACTACCAAACACAGCCTGCGACGGCGGATGCCTGCCGGCATCCGCCGTCTCTGGTTGTTTCCTGGATGGCAACGGCCGTATCAGCCGGGTGCCATCACCCTTCCTTCGGGAACTGCTTCTCGACCCACGTGAACGGATAGCGGTAGTCCACCCAGAGGTCATCCGACATATCCGGACGCAGGTAGTCGTCCAGTTCGTCCACACCAAATTCGAGCTGGTCCACATACACGTAACGAGGGACAACTTCGCCCATCATCGCGCGTACCGCCATGTCGACCATGATCAGACCACATGCGGCAGGGTAACCAACCGCATAGAAGTCGACGTCGTATTGCTTCGCCAGCTTCAGGAACCCGTTCAACGGCTCTGTCGTCATCGGCGGCACATCACGTCCCGCTTCGACAAACGACTCCACCGCCGGCCAGGACTGGAACGCGCTGTCCGACCACACGCCATCGATTTGCGGGTAGGCAGCCAGCCAGGCCTCGAAGCCTTTCTTCCCATCCGAGATCGACCAGTTGTGATAACCGTGCGCCAGGATTTCGATATCCGGATATTCGGCGAACACGGCGCGCGCCGCCTCCAGGCGAACCTCAGCGGTATCCACCCCGGCCATACCACTGGCCATCACGATCTTGCCCTTACCGTTCAGTTTCTCGACGAGCCACTCCGCGGTGACCCGCCCGTGGAATGCGTTGTCTGCATTGACATAGGACAGGAACTTGTCGGTCAGATAGGGCATCTGCATCTGGATCACCGGAATACCGGCATCCCACACCCGCTCCAGGGGCCCTTTCAACGCAGCACCCAACGGCGTGCAGATCATCACATCCGGCTTTTGCGCCAGGATCGTTTCCACAGCCGAAACCTGCACTGCGGCATTTCCCTGCCCATCAGCATAGAGATACGTGTCGGCAAAGAGCCCTTTGTACTTGTCCTGTCGCGCATAGTCCGTGTGTCCATCCAGCATGAGCCCCCAGGAGTTCGTCGGACCCTGCGAAATATTGGCCAACGTCCACGGCGGATCTTTCTTGAACTGGGTGCAATCGAAGAACAACATCCGTTCCCAGTCCTCAGGACGGATCTCACCGGCCTGGCCCAAGGGCGCCGCCTCGACAGACGGAACCGTACCTTTCAGGCCCGTCGTACCCAGCAGTGAATATGCAGCCGTAAGACCCAGGATTCCACCTGTCGCCCGTATGAACTCGCGGCGACTCAACTGACCCCGGTCAACTTTCTTCAGCAGTGAATCGAGAAAACGTGTCTCAGACATCTCACCAACCTCTCTTTCTTGGCTCTCCGCACCGCGGACAACCGCTTATTTGTTGAACTGCTTCTCAACCCACGACCACGGATACCGGTAATCGACCACAAAATCATCCGCCATGTCGGGTTTGTAGTGTTTGGCCAACTCATCCGTCCCAAACTCGAGCTGGTCCACATACTGGTACCGCGGCACAATCTCGCCCATCAATGCGGCAACGGCCATATCGACCATCAGTAACCCGGTGGCCATCGTGTAACCATAGGCGTAGAAATCGGCCTTGTATTGATCGCACCCTCTCAGGAACCCATTGAACATGTCGCCTGTCACCGGCGGGATTTCGCGCCCCGCCTCGGTAAGCGCCTCCATCGCAGCCATGGCCGCAAATCCACTGTCGGCCCAGATACCGTCGATCTCAGGATACGCTGCAACCCATGCCTCGAAGCCTTTCTTCGCCTCGCTCACCGACCAGTTATGGTAAGCTTGAGCCAGCTCTTCGATATCCGGGTACAGAGCGAGCGCATCGCGAGCGCCCTGCAACCGCTGCTCCGCGGTATCCACTCCGGCGATACCGCTGCTCAGGACGACCTTTCCCTTGCCGCCGATACGTTCCGCCAACCACTTCCCGAGCGTATAACCGTTGATGTAGTTGTCCCCGTTGATGTAGCTCAAGTACTTGTCCGTCAGGTAGGGCATCTGCATCTGGATGACGGGGATTCCCATATCCCAGGCTCTCTCCAGGGGACCTTTCAGCGCAGCACCGAGCGGCGTAGCGATGATCACGTCGGGCTTCTGCGCGAGCAAACTCTCCATCGCGGATACCTGAACGGCCGCATTCCCCTGTCCGTCAGCGTAGAAATAGTCACTGAACAGGCCCTTGTACTTCTCTTGCACGGCGTATTCGGTATGCCCGTCGAGCATCAGCGCCCAGGAATTGGTCGGTCCCTGTGACAGATTGGCGATTTTCCACGGCGGATCTTTCTTGAACGGTGTGCAGTCATAGAACAACATCCGGTCCCAATCTTCAGGGCGCACCTCACCTGCCTGCTTGACGGGCGCAGCCTGTGCGGCAGGGGTTGTTCCTATCCCACCAACAGTATCCAACAACGAAGCCGCTACCGACACACCAAGCAGACCACCAGTGGCACGCATAAACTCACGCCGGCTGAGTCGCCCATCCTCCACCTTTTCCAACAGACCCTTGATAAAACTGCCTCCCATGTCATTTCCTCCTTAGAATTCAGCAGCATGGACATTGTACCAATCACTTGCCTTAAGAAGCACGTCGCAGTCGATCAGAAAGACTACCCGGGCAACCACCTCCCTCCGCTCCACGATAATTCAATTTCACCCTTCGAAATGAGACTGCATCGAGTACACCATCACGGCCCCAATGATCACCACACCCTTGATGATGAGCTGATAATGGACCTGCAAATTGAGCATGAACACAATGTTGAACAGGGCCGTCAGCAGCAGCACACCGGCGATAGTACCACCGATGCCGCCCCGCCCTCCGGCGAAACTGGTCCCGCCTACTACAACGGCGGCAATCGAATCCAGATCGAAACCTCGCCCCAGGTATCGATCGCCATAGCCGATGTAACCGCTCAGTACCAACCCTGCGATGGCGGCGAACAGCCCACACAACACGTACGTGGTGATCGAAACACGTTCCACGTTGATGCCCGAAAAACGAGCGGCTTCACGATTGCCACCAGTCGCGTACAACTGGCGGCCAAACGGCGTCTTCTTCAACACCACTCCAACGATAATCGCCAGAATCACCATGATAACGACAGGTATTGGAATCGGTCCCACAATCGCGGCAAGCTGGCGAACGAATGGCGCAGGACGCCCACTGATGATCCCTTTGGTATATGCAAAACGGATCCCCTCGACGAAGATAAGCATGCCCAATGTGGCAACGAATGGTGGGATGTTGCGCTTCGCGATCAACAGACCGTTCATCCAACCGACAATCACCCCGATCAACAGGCAGACCAGAATGGCATATAACACCGTGTCGTCTTTCCCACCGGTCAACTCCGAGATAAATATCGCAACCGTTCCCATGACGGCACCAACCGATAAATCGATCCCGCCTCCCAGGATAACCACCGTCTGCCCGATACTGACGATGCCGAGCACCGCCGCGGCGCGCAACACGTTCAGGATGTTCGAGAACTTGAAGAAGGATGGAGACAGCATAGCCGAAATGAGAACCACGACAACCAGCGCGACGTACACCCCTCGGGTTTCAAGGAATGTTGACAGCGAACCGGTTGTGAGTTGACGGACAAACCGTGACGCACCTGTTGATGTATCTTCCACAGACAGCCTCCTCAGAAAATCTTAAGAATTGCGGAATTGCGGCAAATGATTCCTCCGGAGTGACGAGATCGCTCCGAAAAACGTGCGGTCTGGTCCCCCCCTCATCTGACACCCAGATAATTCAGCGCACACAGGGCATAGACCTTCGCTGCCTGCAAAGGGCTCTCCACAGAGATATGCTCATTGGGACTGTGGGCAAGCGGCAAACGCCCCGGTCCAAATGCAGGAATCGTCGGGATGCCCAGCCCGAACTGCAATTTGGGAGAATCGGTTGTGCCGGGGATGCAGCCCAGCGGCGGGCAGGTACCAAAGACACGTTCTGCCGCAGCCTGTGTCGCCACCACCAATGGATGGTCCGGAGGGATCTCACACGGCTCAATCCATCCCAACGGAAGCGGCTCGAACTCCAGCTTCACTTCGAGACTGGGATCTTCACTACGCAGTTCGTCAAGGAACGCTTCGATGTCCTGAGCCACACCTTCGCGCGTCATTCCCGGCAGAGTGCGCAAGTCGCACGCGAACTCGGCATAACCGGGATAGACGCCAAAGAAAACGCCTCCACTGACCATCACGCCCACGTTGAGCGTCGGTCCTTGCGGGCACAACGGATGCGGCTCATAGCGGATTCTGGGAAGCAAGTCACGCTGCATACGCCACAAAACGTATGCCATCTTCGAGCTGGCGTTTACTGAAGGCAAGATGTCGGAAATACTACTGTGCAGCTGGGTCCCCCACACTTTGACCCGGAAACAGCAATTGCCGCGTGACAACAGACAAATGTACTCCCATTCGTCCCGAATGCCACACGGTTCCCCAAGCAGCGCGGCATCGGCCTGGACCAGCTTTTCCTCGACCAGATAATCGGCTCCATACGCACTTCCTGCCTCTTCATCGGCGGTGAAGAGCAGCAGCAGATTCCCCCCCAGCGGAACCTGCGTGGAACGTAGTGCGCTTGCGGCATAGACCATCGCCGCAATTGCCGCTTTCATGTCGCCACTGCCTAAACCATAGAGCTGTCCATCGACGATATCCGCCCCGAAAGGATCGACGCGCCACCGGGTACGATCACCCACCGGTTTGGTATCCAAATGTCCTGTAAGCAACAGAGTAAGGCTGGAGGGGGAATTGCCTAAGCGGCAAAAAATGTTAGGGCGTCCGGGAGCTTTGGCACGGATTTCAGTCTGGTCGAGGCCAAGTTCGCTCAAACGGGCAAGGACTGCATCAGCCATCGCCTGTTCGCCCCCGGGAGGGTTCATGCTGGGAACTGCAACTAATTCACGGGTGAATTCCAGTAATTCGTTTCGATGGTCATCCAGGTACTTCAGGACAGCGACTTCGTGGTCTGCCATGAATCCTCCTTTGAGCTCCACTGCCGGATCTCGTACCAAGTAGACGAAGGCTGTGTTAGAACCTTTTTTTGACCTGATTCACCTCAGATCGCGAAGTTGACGTACCCAGTCAATCAACCTGAAGCTGGTCAATTTGTGAAAATGAGAAAATGAAGAGAACCGCTGCCGACCAGCCGTCAAGAGCCGACCAGCAAGCAACTTCGATTCTATATTATATTTAGTTTATCACCTTCACGCCTATTTGTCAACACTAAAATTAACCAGCGCTAAACAACTCAGTCTGCGCGATCCCACAGCCTGCAGAACGCGCAGAGGTCTCCAGCCATCGTCGGTTGCCCACATCGCCTGCATTCGCGCAGCAAGGGACGCTCATCGCGCGGGAAGACCATCGTCTGTTCCCTCTTGGCCTTCAGAAACTGCAGGTAAAATTGCGACTTTGCGCCAGGGGAACGCTTCTCCAATTCGTTCAACAGGTGTTTGTAGAAAATAGATATCGCACCCACCGAATATGGACATTCTTCCTGAATGTAATCGATGCCGCGAATGATGGCATAAGCCGCGGAATCCCGTTCGTACATCCGGCACAAGGGCTTTACCTTGCGCGCCAATTTCGGATGTGTCGCGGGCAACACAGGCGCCTGGCGTTCGAGATACCCGGTTTCCCAATGCAAGACATTCTGCATAAGCGTCGCAACCTCGTCATCGAGATTATGTCCTGTTGCAATCGCTGTATACTGGCCCTCGTAGGCCATCCGATTCATAATATGCCGTTTGATCAAACCACATAGGGAACACATCTTGGAGGCCCGCCGCCGCTCCCGGGCGAGATCAGGGACGCTCATCCCATACTCGTCCGCCACATTCACCACGCGATATCGGATACTTTCACGCTGTTCGGTGAACGCGCGAACCCGCTCCTGCGATGCATTAGAGTATGCAGCGCCACCAATACCCAGGTTGATGTAGACGCCATCCGCCTGATACCCAAGTCGAAGGAGCACATCCCACAGCGCCAGGCTGTCCTTGCCACCGGAAACCGCCACCAGCACCC
>CAZPTF010000095.1:0-6262 GCA_964589015.1 uncultured Anaerolineae bacterium | reverse complement strand
AGCACATCCCACAGCGCCAGGCTGTCCTTGCCACCGGAAACCGCCACCAGCACCCGGTCATCCGGTCCGAACATCTCATATTTCTCGATCGTCCGCTGGGTCTGCTTAGGGAACCATTCCAGGAAATGCTCGACACAGAGACGCAGTCTGTGATGACGCATATTGATCACGGCGGTCTCACCACAAATCGAACATTTCACCGCGCGCCTCCGGAAATCACTCCGATTAACTTGACCACGTCATTCTCTGCGAGAAGTGTCTCTTCGTTGATAAGCTCCCCATTTCGAATTGCCAGCATCTCATCCGGTTCCAATCCGACTTTGATGATCGCATCCCGAACAGTCATGCCGGCACGTACATCCCATTCCATATCCCGATAAATGATCTTCAACAGCAGATCTAGCCTCACTTCCAGTCAGTTTGTGCAACCCAGCACACAAAGTTGACCGCAGCGAACGCAAAACCACCAGAGCCCACAACCGCTTCTCCGTGTCATCTCTGCGCCCCTGCGGTCGCAATCCTCGATGCAATTCGCTGGCTGGCGATTGCTTCGTCGCCGCCTACTGCAATTGTGCCGCGCGCGGGAAAAACTCAAGCAGCACGGAATCTCCCTGGCCAATCGACACTTGCGCAGGCGCGCCTACACCACCGGCCAACTCGACCACGTACGTTCCGGGAGCAAGGCCTTCCAGTACCCCAGCGAAATTGCCGTACTCCGGATGCTGCTCCAGTTGCACGGACATCGCCCAGCCACCCGAAAGGTCGCTAACAGTTGCCTGCCAATTCGGGAGCGCAATCCCACGCACGACCAACTTGCCCGCAGCGTTTCCGGTTGCCACGCCCGCTTTGCGCTCGACCTCACGGCCCTCCCACGTCCAGCCGGGAATCAGCGTCGGAGTTGGGACACCGGCAGATGCCACTGCGGCGTCCCGGAGATCGTCTAACGGGTCCGGTTTCCAGTCGGGGCCGGGGCGCAGCGCGAATTCGACCAGCACGAAATCGCCCTTCTCCAACTGCACCGTCACCTCGTCATCGATGTCCATTGGTTTGATCGTGTACGACCCGGGGGCCAAGCCTCCCACGGAATCGGCGAAATCTCCAAATTCGGGCTTGTTGCCGGTGGTGAGCGTCGCATTCCAACCGCCAGAGGTCTCCGCGATGAAGACCTTACGATCTGGGACACCAACCACGCGTACCGCAATTACACCGGCGATGCTACCCGTCTGCTGTCCGGATCTGCGCTCATACTCAACCCCTTGCCAACTCCACTCCTGCGTGACCGCAGTCGGTACAGGTACCGGCGACTGCGATGGTTGAGTAGTCGGAACAGGCTGCGCAGATACTGCTACAGTCGTCGTGTCCGCGGTAGGCTGCACGGTCACTTGAACGGTCACACTGCCTGGCGTCCAACCCGGAATGGGACGCAGTGCAAATTCCACGAGGACGAAATCGCCTGTTTCGAGATTGACCGCAACCTCCGCATCGATATCCATCGGTTTGATAACGTAGGTTCCCGGTGACAGGCCGCCCACTGCATCGGCAAATCGCCCGTATTCGGACTTGTCGCCGGTCGTCAGCGTGGTCGCCCACGTTCCGGACAACGCCTCGACAGACACCTTCCGGTCCGGGACTTCGACCACCCGCACTGCAATCGTGCCGGTGCTGTTAGCGGTCTCCTTGCCGGATATCCGTTCATATTCGACGCCTTGCCAGGTCCACCCAGCCTCCGCCGACACTGTCGCCGCCGGATCCGCCACGACCTGACCGGGGACCTGGACAGGCACAGATTGCACCACCGGAGACACGGCCGTCTCTGCGGCAGGTTGAACCGGTAGGGCAGTACCGCTACCCGGTGTCCTGCCCGGGTCGGGGCGCAGGGCAAACTCTACGAGGACGAAATCGCCGCGTTCCAGAGTCACAGTCACTTGCGCATCGATATCCATCGGCTTGATCGTATAGGTGCCAGGGCCCAACCCGCCAACATCGTCAGAAAATCGCCCATATTCCGGCTTGCGTCCGGTAACCAGCGTCGTTTCCCACGTATCGGATTGCGATTGTAGGAATACCTTACGTTCCGGCACATCGACGATACGTACTGCAATGATTCCAACCGGGTCGCCTGTGTCTCGACGCTGTTCGTAAACAACACCCTGCCACGTCCAGCCCGCCTTTGCCGACTCCGTAGCAGCCGGGTCCGCCACAATCTGAGTGGAAGGTTCCGGCGCAACAGGCAAAACTGTATGCACCGGCTGCACTGCCGGGGCAGTTGTATCTTCAGCGGAGACAGCCGGCGCTGCGGTTGTCTCCTGCGTCCATCCGGGCATCGGCCGCAAAGCAAACTCGACCAGGACGAAATCGCCCTGCGCCAGATTGATCGTGACTTCCGCATCGATATCCAGCGGTGCGATGCGATACGTACCGGGTCCCAAACCACCTACACCGTCGGAAAAGCGTCCATACTCCGGTTTACGCCCGGTGAGCAGTGTTGTTTCCCAGGTACCGGACAGTTCTTCCACAAAGACCTTACGATCGGGCACTTCCACGACGCGCACTGCGATTGTACCTGTGGGGCTTCCGGTATTCGTGCGCTGCTCACACACGACGCCCTGCCACGTCCAGCCAGCCTTTGCCGACTCGGTAGCAGCCGGATCCGCCACAATCTGCCCCGGCGCCGGCTCAGTGGGAACTATGGTCGGTTGTACCGTTGTGGGAGCCATCGTTGGCTTCGCCGTTGGCGTCGCAGTCATCTTCTGTTGTACTACCGGTGTCCCTTTGGTTACAGACACGGCAGTCGTTTCCGGAGTTCGCGTCGTAGACGCCACCTCGAGCGGCGGACGAAGCGCAAACTCGACGAGGACGAAATCGCCTGGCTCCAATCTCACTTCTACAGGGACGTCGATCCCGTCAGGCGTCACCACATAGGTCGCAGCAGGCAGGCCAGTCACATCGTCGGCGTAATCGCCGTATTGTGGCTTGCGCCCGGTGACCAATGTCGTCGACAGCCCGCTGGATAGCTCGCGGATGTGCACTTCGCGGTCGGGCACACCGAAAACCCGCACCGCAAGGACCGTAGACGACGCTCCCGTCATGCTGCCCGGTTTGCGTTCGACTTCGATACCACGCCATGTCCACTCAGGAGTGGGCGTCGCATCGCCCGGTTCCATACTGCTCGCCAGCCGCATGACCACCGTCGGCAATGGCTTTTCCTCCTGCGGGCTGGCACTGGCCGCTTTGGTCGAGACGAGAAGATTGCTGGCCAGAATGGTTGGCTCAGGGGCAGTGGTTTCTTGCACATTGAGCGCAACTGCCTCCACATCCTCACGCACATCCGTCGTTTCGAGTGTCGGCGATACAGCCACAGTGAGCTTCGAGACAGCGCCGCCAGTTGTTCGCGTGGGGGTATTGACTGCAAAGAAAGAGGGGGACTTCGTTTCAGTCTTCGTGGAGGTCCTGTCCACCTCGCCCGTCACGACAACGTCCGCAGCTACTGTTTCGGTCACAGGCAGGTTTCTCACCATTACCGTCGCCGGTATCGGCGTCACCGTCGGCTTACTGGTCGCGGTAGCAGTCGGTTTATCCGTCGGCCTGTTGGTCGCAGTGGCGGTGGGTTTCTCCGTCGGCCTGTTGGTCGCAGTAGCGGTGGGTTCATCCGTCGGAATATTAGACATCGACGTCGCCGTTGGTGGAATCGGCGTCGCTGTTGAGACCTGCGCGACAGGCTTGGCGAGTCCGGGAAGCGACACGGGAATGATTCCCACTGCGGAGAGACAGAGACAGGAATAGACAGCCAATATCCCCAGAGCAAGACCGGCCAAGAGCCCTTTTTGGACGCCACTCAGATTTCGTAAAACCTCCATGGAACTCTCCTTTCTCGGCGATCCGAAAGCACGCTACATCTCACCCCTCGTGGCATATTTGCTTCAGCGCGCTTCGTCGACGACTTGAATTTCCAAAGTCTTCTCCACATCAAATCCCAATGCGTCGGCAACCACCACCCGCACAACCACTACCCCTGGCTGCTCAGGCGCATGAAAAATCGCAAACGGATTGTCATAGGGGTCACCCTGCTCCACAGTCCCATCGCTCACAGACCACTCGTAGGACAGGACTCCCTCGCCATCGTCTTTGGCCCAAACACGGAGTTGGGAGGTCTGTCCCACCTCCACCGAAGCGGGATCGGAAGCGATTCTGTCGATCACCGGAGGAGTATTGTTTCCACGCCCGATGAGAACCGCCACGATCACCATGATGAGCAATACACCCATCATCACTGCGGACCCCTTCCAGTCCCGCGCCTGACGGCGTTCGACGGCGATATTCTCGACTCGCTGGCGAGCAAGTTCTTTCATCTCCGCAGCGTCGAGCCGCAATCGCTTGTAGCTCTGGATCAGTTCGTCGGACACGCCTGCTTCGACCTGATACTTCAGCTCATCCAGAGTCTCGAAGCGCCGCGGACGTGGTTTCTTCTTGAGTCCGCGCACAAACATGGCGGTCTCGACATCGCGTGGCACGTCCATCACCAAGGAAACGAGCGGTTTCTCAGCTTCCACCGCCAATTCGTACTCACGTCTGACCGCGGCATTCACGGTCTCCCCGACGATCAATATAAACAGATCACACTCCCAGATCCGATCCAGATACTCGTCAGACAAGGACCCCGTACTGAGCGAAGTAAAATTGAAATCCCAGTCTACACTGAGCGGTAACGCCAACAACGTTTGCTTGACTGCCAGACGCTCATCTGCCAGCTCATTAAGCGCGCAACTCACATACACCTTGACCGGTCTTGCCATTCAACCTCCCAGTTCCTATTCCTCGATTTCTTTGACGGGAAGATCGAGAATCATCACATCGATATCCACGTATTCCGCAGCTACCCAACCTGTTGCGCCGTCCAGTGTAGACACGGCCAGCCAGGTTCCCAGCTCGTTTCTGCCCAGCAGGTTCAACTTCTCGCCGGTCATCAGCTTCGCACGGATACCATAGGACGTATCCGGTCCACCGCGCAGGTTTAGCACCTCGACGTTTACCGCACCGACCGGCGTGCGAGACGTCGCGGTAGGCGTTGGCTCAACGGGTTCGGGTGTTGGAGTTGGCACAGGTGTGTCCGTCACCGCCGGCGTCGGTGTCTCCGTGGGGGATTCCACCGCTAGTGTCGAGGCTAACATCGTATACGTTACTTCCGGCGTTACAGTCGGTGGCATGCCGGCGTCGGTTGTGGTCGAGGACGGGTGAGGGACAACCCAGACGACAATCGCCACAAGCACAACCACCGCCACAATGGCCAGCAATACACGACCCAGTAGCATTGTGCTGAAGACAGATTGCAGGAGACCGGAACGGTTGCCGGACCGGCCTCTGCGCCGACCATCCAGTTCACCAATTTGACTCTCGAGCAGCCGCAACTCCTCCTGCTCCACGCGAATCTGTGATTGAACCCGCTCGAGCACTGCCGGGGGAGCTTCCTGTTCGGAGATATATGCCTCTTCCTGCATCAGTCGTTCCAGGTTCCGCTGTCGGATCCGCAACCGCCTCTCCAACTCGGACCGATCTTTCTGAGACAAAACACCCTCCTCTAAAACTGAACACCAAGCCGCGCGGCCCGTTCATTCAACTGCCGCCAGGTCTCTTCGTCAACCGTGATGCCCCTGGCAAGTCGTTCGTCCATCGTCTGGTACTCCGGGTCGCCGGGCAACATGATCTCAGCGAAGCCGGGCGCTAACTCGGAAGACTGCAGGAACTCCGCGAAGCGCTCAATCCTCGCCGTGAACGTCTCGAGAGGGATGAACTGCGCGATGTCGATCGCTTGCACGAAGAAACTGTTCCCATAGCGGGCATCTCCACCGCGGCTCAGCCCAGCATCGGTCAGCCCTCCCGAAAGGACATCGATTAGAACCGACAAAGCGTACCCCTTGTGCCCTACGATGCCGCCCAATGGCAAAATCGCGCCATGTGGCGGCCCATACAGGTCGTTTGGGTCGGTGCTCAGCCGTCCGTCGGCGCTGATTACCCATGCGTCCGGCAATCGCTTTCCTGCGTTGCGTGCCACACGGATCTTTCCCTCCGCGGTGACGCTGGATGCCATATCCACGAGCAGCGGATGCCCTCGCCCAGTCGGCACAGCCATCGATATCGGGTTGGTGGACAGACGATTCTGCCGTCCTCCCCAGGGCGCAACGCGAATGGCCGAGCCGTGTCCGTTGGCAGTTGCCAAGCCCAACATGCCACGCTCAGCAATCCACGCCGTATATTCACCGACCCG
>CAZPTF010000094.1:0-12797 GCA_964589015.1 uncultured Anaerolineae bacterium | reverse complement strand
GACGAGATCGTCTCCATCAACGGGCACGTTTTGCGCGACGTAATCGACTACCGCTTCTACGGGGCGGAAGAAGACCTGGAAATGCTCGTGCGGCGTGGCGACGAGGAGACCTTGTTTGCGATCGAGCGAGATTACGACGAAGAGCTCGGGATCGAGTTCGTCCAGCCGACGTTCGATGGCCTGCGGCGTTGTGGCAACAATTGCTCCTTCTGTTTCATCAAGGGCATGCCGTCCGGTTTGCGTCGCTCCTTGTATGTGAAAGACGACGACTACCGCTATTCGTTCTTGTTTGGCAATTTCGTGACTTTGACTAACCTCTCCGATGAGGATTGGACCCGCATCGCAGAGCAGCATCTCAGCCCTCTCTACGTGTCGGTACATGCGACTGACCTCGACCTGCGGCGGCAGCTGCTCGGGAATCCGCGTGCCCCTGCTATTTTGCCTCAACTCCACCAGCTCCGCGATTACGGGATCGAGGTGCACACGCAGCTCGTCCTGACGCCCGGCGAGAACGATAGCGCGCAGTTGTCTCAGACCGTGGCAGAGCTGGCTGATCTCTTCCCTGCGGTGCTCAGCGTGGGTATCGTGCCGGTGGGGCTGACCCGCTTTCAGCGGGGGTGCGGTCGCGTCTATCGTCCCGACGAAGCCGGTCCCATTTTGGATCGAGTCGAAGCCTGGCAAACAGAGTTCAAGCAGCGGTTCGATACCAAGTTGGTGTACGCTTCCGACGAGTGGTATCTGCTGGATGGACGAGCGGTTCCGTCTGCCGGCGATTACGACGGTTTCCCTCAGTTGGAGAACGGGATCGGATTGGTGCGCCTCCTGCTCGATGACTGGATAGGAATTCGCTCTCAGCTCACCTTTTCCCCGGCTTCGCCTACGACGCTTGTCTGCGGTGAGCTGATCGCCCCCGTTCTGCAAAAGCTCGCAGGCGAATTGGATGTGCTACAGGGTACACCGGTCCAGGTGCTGCCGGTCGCGAACGAATTCTTCGGTCGCCAGGTGACCGTGTCAGGCTTGCTGACCGGGCAGGACGTTCGTCGTGTCCTGCAGCGTGAGCAACCTGCAGGACGGGTGTTTCTGCCGCGGTCGATGTTCGACGATGAAGGCCAGGTGACGCTGGACGATCTGACGCTGCGTGATATCGGTGCAGATCTTGCCGTGGAACTTGCCCTCGCCGCATCTTTCAGCGACGTAGCCCACGTACCGGTACCTCGTCGATAATATCCCGCGTAGGAACTGGCCCTTCCCGCAATTCGCGCAGTGGGTTTCTTTTTTTGGTTTCGTATCTCTCTCTGTGCTATACTTGACGAAAAGGGAAACAAAACCCTTTCCCCGGTAAGGGGTTCCATTGTGTGATCTCGTGACTGTGTTGGGCGTTCGGGTGACCGAGGAGGTCTGGGGGGTCCATACCATGCATGCATTCTGCACGTATTGTTCTGCCGCAAAAAGTCCTGAAGAAGGCGAAATTCCAGCGGTCCAGCGCTATCTGGATCGTCGGATTCACAAGGTCTGCGAAGCCGCTGCGGTTTTGGGGTTGGAGTTCTACATTCTCTCCGGCGAGTTCGGATTGATTCCGCCGGATCGGCCGATTCCCTGGTACGATCATCTGTTGCTGCCCGACGAGGTAGATGAACTTGTGGAACGAATGGTGGCACAAATCCGTCACCACAGGATAGACAGTATCACCTATTTCACGAATGCACTGAGTGATGAGCCGGACCTGGTGCCATATCATAGCGCGATCGTGAGTGCCTGCAATCGGGCGGGCTGTCCCTGTTCCATCGTCGAGGTGGAGATGGAAGACTGAATCGACAGCAACGTGCTGAACTCTGGTCCTTCTGGTCGGTTTCGCATTCGTTGGTCGAGGAGGGGCTGATGCGCGAGAAGCGAATCAATCTGGTATGGGTGTTGGGGTTGGTTGTTGCGTTATTTGGCACCGCAGTTCCTTTAGGAGGGGCAGCCCCCGTAGTCACTGCTTACCCAGGTGTAGGGTACACAACCGCGATTCTGCCGGATGGGCACTTGCTGTGGGTAGGCACACAGGGCGGGGAATTGGTTCGAGTCGATCTGCTTTCCGGCCAAGAACAACGGTTTCACTTTCCCTCGCCGGGCGTTCCAGTCAGGAAGCTGGCCCGTGACAGTCGCGGGCGCATCTGGGTGGCAACTGGCGGCGGTGGCCTGGGGCGTTTCGACGGGCAAACGTGGGTGACGTTCACACCCGAAAATTCCTCGTTTCCTTCCTCCGATGTCCGCACCGTCCTGGTGGATGAAGCCGAGCGGGTCTGGGCCGGTACTGCTGCCGGGATAGCCCGGCTGGATGGGGATACCTGGACCGTTTACGACAGCCGAACCTCCGGCTTGGCGAGTGACGACGTCAGCGCACTGGTTGTGGGGTATCAGGTTTGGTGTGGCTCGAACAATGGATTGAGTGTACTTTCCCGAGGTCCGTGGAATACGGAGGAGTGGTCGGTCTTCCAGACGACGAATTCGGGTTTGCCGCACGACCGGATCACCGCGTTGGCACTGGACAAACTGGGCCGCTTGTGGGTTGGCACGGAGACAGGAGTAGCCTGGACGCGAGATGGCAGTGAGTGGTGGACTGATTCCGCGATCGATGGTCCGGTATCCGATATCCTGGTGGGCGGAGATCGTTCGCTCTGGTTCAATCTGGGTGGACGTGTAGGACATTATACTCCGTGCCGTTGGTTCACCTACGATGGCAATGTCATCGGCCTCAAGGCGACCTCTCTCGCCGCTATTGCGCTCGATGCCTGGGGACAGTTGTGGGCCGGCGGTGAGGGGGGCGTTGCGATGCTCGCACCGTCCGGCGTGCAGGGCGACTGGACCGCGACGGAGATCGAGCAACCCGTGCACGCCATTACCGCACTGGGCAATGACCTCTGGCTCGCGGCGGGTGGCGCTGCGGTAAGATACAGCCCGCTGACCGGCGAACAATTTTTCACGCTGCCGGAATATGGCCTCGGCTCCCCGGTCCGCAGCATTGCCGTGGACGAGCCGGGACGGGTCTGGTTTGCGACCTGGGGACATGGGCTCACCGTGTTCGATGGGAACGGTTGGGAAGTCTACACGACGGAGAATTCTCCACTGCCCTCCAATTTCGTCAGCGTGGTACTGCCTGTACCCGGCGGCGGACTGCTGTTCGGGACATCCGCAGGAGTGGCGTCGCATGAAGACGGTGACTGGCACACCTTTGGTGCCGCTGAGCTGGGGTTCCCGCATGCGCAGATCACGGCCGCTGCGGTGGCGCCTGACGGGCACATCGCCGTGAGCGCGTCGGGTAGTGGTGTTTCCGTGTA
The DNA here is from genome assembly GCA_964589015.1 of uncultured Anaerolineae bacterium. Lineage (GTDB taxonomy): Bacteria > Chloroflexota > Anaerolineae > DAOTYC01 > DAOTYC01 > CAZPTF01. The sequence goes on along the minus strand of CAZPTF010000094.1, from coordinate 9,477 downwards.
CGATGGACGGCAATGGACTGTCTATAACACGCTCAATTCCAATATCCCGAGTGATTATATCCAAACCATGACATTCGATGGGTTAGGCGTACTCTGGCTCGGCACGCAGGGCAGTGGTGTTGCGCGTTGGGATGGGGAACAATGGACCAATTACCCGGCTGGCCCCGCCGGCCCGGCGGGTAATTTCGTTCGGGCGCTTGCTGTGAGCCCTGATGGCACGCTGTGGGTGGGCGTCGAAGACGGCGGGTTGAGTCGCTTCGATGGCTGTAACTGGACTGTGTACGAGCCACCTTTGGACAGCGTTGCGGTAGCCGGTGTCTATGCACTGTCTGTAGATGGCGGCAGTCGTATCTGGCTCGGCACGGAGAGAGGGTTGATCGCTTTTGTTCCTCCTACCCCCTATCCTTTTGTGGTGCCTCCTCCGGCAGAGAGACTGCTCCAGGCGTCGGCGGTACCCTCCGCACCGGGCGAACCGGCTGTCGCTGTGGCAGCGGATCCCACGAGTGACCAGTGGATCACGCATGGTGTCGCCAGGAGCGTTCACCACATCGCCTTCGCCGACGATGTCATCTGGGTTTCGACGCGGTTCGGTGGCGCCGTGCGCTGGAATACGACGGGCGAATTCACGCGGTTCCTGTTTCCTCAAGATGGGATCGGTGGCAATGAAGTCGTCTATACCGCTATTGACCCACTCGGACGGGTATGGTGTGCTACCCTCGAACGCGGTGTGTCGGTTTACGACGGGGCGAAATGGGTCGTCTACAATACCGAGAATTCGGGTTTGAGCCACAACAACGTCAACGGTATCGCGTTCGGGAAGTCCGGTGAGATCTGGTTCGCCACCCTGGGTGGCGGAGTCTCGATGTTCGACGGGAAGGACTGGGCGGTCTTCGATAAGGAAAACTCCGGCATTGCCGGGGACTATGTGTGGTATGTGGACATCGATCCGGAGGGACGATTGTGGTGTGGTTGTATGGAAGGTCTAAGCGTGTACGCTGATCAAACGTGGTACACCTATCCCAATACCTCCAACGTGCACTGCGTGGCTTTTGACTCGCAGGGGCGGACCTGGTTTGGCGATGGTATGGGTCTCAACCTGGTCGATGGTACTGGTGTAGTCGAAGTGAGCAGGGAGCAATTCAATGCCTACACCCGTGATGTCTACGCCATTGCTTTCGATGCGACAGACACGGCGTGGCTTGGCACTGCAAGCGGCATCTACAAATATACGGGTGAGAACTTGATTCATTACTCTGCTGAGGTGACCGGATTGGCGGGCCGGCAGGTCTTTGCGGCAAGCGTCGGCTCCGATGGGCGCGTGTGGTTCGGAACCGACGCCGCAGATGGGATTACCAGTTTCGATGGCACTTTCTGGACTCGCTATACTACGGCCTCCGGCCCGAATCCCGTGGGTACCGATGTGGTTGCGAGCTACGTGGATTCGCTGGGCCGGGTCTGGTTGGGAACGGACCGCGGCGTGAGTGTTTATGATGGCGAGACCTGGGTAGGGTACACGCCCGAGAACTCAGGGCTGGCTGCCCGTCGCGTGCAGGCGATTGCGCAGGACCCATCGGGACGGATGTGGTTCGGTACGCCTCAAGGCATCAGTGTGTTCGATGGCGAAACCTGGAGCCACCTTCTCCCCATCGCCGATGCGACGGGCCTGGCCGACGAGAGCGTCGAGGCGATCGTGTTCGATGCTGCCGGTCGTGCGTGGGTGGGATGCTCCGTGGGCGTATCCGTGTTTGCGGACGGGGTGTGGCGGACGTTCACCCCTGAGAACTCAGGCTTGGCCAACGAGGACATCACTTCTCTCGCTATCGACCATCAGGGGAGGATCTGGGCGGGGTCGTGGCAATTGGGTGACCTCAGTGTCTTCGACGGCACACGCTGGGAGACGATCAGCCGGGAACAATATGGTCTGAACGCATGGTGGGTGAAGACCATTTCGGTGGATGTCCGTGGGTCGGTTTGGATCGGTACCGACGCTGGATTCAGCGTTTTCGATGGCGTACAATGGTCGGCATACACGCCCGATGTGTTGGACGAAGATTTCTATTCCGTGTCGAGTCTCGTGTTCGATCCGGGGGGCGGCACGTGGATCGGGTACTATGGCGGTGTCACCCGGCTGGATGCGTCCGGGTGGGTCCACTACACGCCTGGCAATTCTCCGCTGGTGTCGGAAAATGTATTGACGTTGGCTGTGGATCCTGCCGGGCACGTCTGGATCGGTGCGGCTGAGGGAGGGGCCAGCGAGCTGATCCCCGGCGAAACGCGTTTCAAGATGCCAGCGACACCTACCCCGGTGCCGACTTGGACGCCGTACCTGCTTCCGGCGACGGATACGCCTACTCCTGTTCCCGCGACGGATACTCCCACTCCCAAACCCGTCCAGACGGCGACTCCGTTTCCGGCGCCGGCTTCACAGGCGACCGGCCTGGAACCGGCTGGGTCCTTCGCAGACTTCTGGTTGGAGACCGGCGGGGAGAATGGGCCGCTCGGATGGACGGCAGCGTCTGAACGACAGCTCTTCTGTGCTGACCAACGTTTCGAGCATGGCTATATGTTTTGGCGGAATCAGGAGCCTGAGCAGGGTGTGATCTATGTGCTCATGAATGATGATGGCATCGAGAACGCTGGGACATGGCAGGGAGTCGCCGACACCTGGGATGAGACTCAACCAATCGACAGTGGTCTCATAGCACCGCCAGACCGTTACGCGCCTGGCCGCGGTTTTGGCAAGGTCTGGCGAGCGATGTTGGACGGGGATACGCCTCCGCCCGCGATCGGGTGGGCACTCGAAACAGAACAGGGTCTGGAAGAGGCGAGATACCAGGACTTCGTCGGCGCGACGCTGCTGTTCAGTCCTCGTCTGAACCAGATCTTCGTGTTGCACTCGGATGGGCGATGGCGGGCGGTCGTGCCGTAGCCTGGTGTGGGCATGTGGAGTCGTTCTGCCCGGGAAGGAGTGTGGGAAAGATGGCCATTGCGTTCCGTTCGGACCTGTGTGGTGTGAATGTCATCGTGGTCGCCCTGGTGTTGACCTGGTGTCTGCTACTGGGGAGCGTTGTGCTTGACTCTACTGCGCTGGCTCAGACTCCAGCAATCGACCCCCCCGTGCGTCAGACGTGGCAAGCGGTTTTCCCTGAAGAAGGCGCCGTGCGTGCGGTGGTGACGGAAGGTGACGTCATCTATCTGCTCACCAACGAGGGGATCGTCCATGCTCTGGCGGCGACGGATGGACACGAGCTCTGGCGGACGTCGGGGTGGCTCGTTCCCGAGACCACACGCTGTCCGTATGACCCGCCAAAACTGCGGAGCGTTACCTATGCAGGATTTTCGCCGTGGAACAATGTGTTTCTGGCGGTGGATGGTGAGTCGATCATCGCCGCCATGTGCGCCGGGTGGGAGAATTATCAAACGGATCAACAGCTTCTACTGCTGGACAAAACAACTGGCAGATTGCATGGCACCTGGCCAGTGATCGGTGGATTGCTGGTTGGGGTTGACCAGGGTGTTCTGGTCATCGCAGATCAATCCAGTGTCTTTGGTGTGAGTCTGGCAGCGCTGCGTGAAATCTGGCGGACCGCAGCAGAACAGCAATACAATCCACCTCATTTCGAAGGGATGGTCGACGGTGTGGTGCTGACCCGGTTGTATCTGGACAATCAACCCGTGCTCACGGCCAAGTCGATCGCAGAGGGAACGGTGCTCTGGGAAATGCCGGTGGGCAGCGATTCCTACACCGTACTTGGCGGAGGCGAAAGCGTCTTGTTGACCAGGAGGAAGGATGGAGGAGACGAGGAAGAGCTGGTGGCGATGGACCCGCGAACGGGTGCCGAGCTGTGGCAGTCTGACCTGACTGGATTCAGTGGATCGATCTACTGGATGGAGACCGTTGTTCAAGGTGGGGTCGTCTATGTGTATCTGAACGCCGCTCCTGGGCGTATCGCTGCAGTGAATGCGGATTCCGGTGCAGTGCTATGGAATATGGAGACCCCTTTCGGCATTCGGCGGGCTCGACTATTCGCTGGTCTGATCTACTGCGTTGGTGTTGATGACGAGCGCCTACACCCCCAACTGCATGCGCTCGATGGGGAGAGTGGGTTGGAGGTTTGGGCAGGGTTGCCCGGCAGCGACTTGCTGCTCGTATCGTCTCCGAACGATTTGCTGCTTGTCACCTCATCTCGGGAAGGCACATCTACGAGTGATGCCGTGGTCACTGCGTTGCAGACAAGATGAGCCGGGTGCTGCCAGAGGTCGCGATCACTTTGCAGGACGCGTTGGGATTCGATAGACCGGCAGGAGGCATGGCGCCGTATTCGAAGATTTGCATATCCGTGCGGCTGGGGTTATAACAGAGTCACAGAACGAATTCCATCAGCTTACTTCGGAGGAGGAAAACAATGCTCTACGAACTTCGCGTCTATACGGCTGTCCCTGGAAAACTGCCGGAGTTGCACGCCCGTTTTCGCGATCATACCAACAGGCTCTTTGCCAAGCACGGCTTCAAGCCGGTAGGCTATTGGGTCAATGCGATTGGGCCTAGCAATCAGGAGCTGATTTATTTGCTGGAGTGGCGCGATATGGCACACCGGCAGAAGGCCTGGGATGCATTCAAAGCCGACCCGGAATGGGTGGCGGTGAAGAACAAGAGCGAGGAGAATGGCGCGTTGGTGGCAAATATCGTGAACTCCATCCTGGAGCCGACCGATTACTCCCCCATGCGCTAGCTGGCGATGCTGAAGCGAGGCAGTGGATGTGCCGATCCTGAAACGATCTACTGCTTCGCCGCCGTGTCTCCCAACATTTCTGTTACTGTGGGGGATTCGTGCGGGTTATGGCGGAGTGTTCAGCGGTGCGATGCTCTATAAGGAGGTGATTGCCTGGCGGGGAAGCGTATATTTGTTTCGGAGTCCGGAGAGGATTAGCGCACGGACTGCATCGCGCAGAGATGCAGTTGACGAGGAGGAGGTTCCCTGTTTTTGGACAGGGCTAATCGGTCCACCTGAAATGTGGGCGGAGAAAATCGAGCGATCAGCGGAAGCCTCCAGGGACAACCACAGTCCTTATCCCTCTCCCAGCAGGGGGCCTGTATGAGCCCCTGCGTTGAAAGCACACCACAAAGCCGCCAGGTGACTGGCGAGACAAACGGGAAGTGCAGTGGAATCACACTGGCGCCACAAGCTGGGTGCGTGCAAGGATGTGTTCGCGTGCCAGATTTGTGGGCTATGGATCTGCAGGGTTCATTTCAGGAGAGGGTACGAGGACCGGCGAATGGCGAGCGCACGCGATCGCCAGGCAGTGTGTTGCGCTGTTTGGCGTGGGCTATTCCGCCTGCGTTTGGCGAGTGAGATCGACAAGTTCCACACCCCATCTGTCTGTCATGTCGCACCCCCGATTGAAATGCGCTCGGCTCAGAATGACACATTGCCTCTTTCACGAAAGGAGTGAACACACCATGTGTGGGATAGTTGGATATGTTGGGCCTCTGGATGCTGCGCCGATCGTTCTGGACGGTTTGAAGCGACTGGAGTATCGGGGTTACGACTCGGCGGGGCTGGCGGTCATCGAGGCTGATAATGGAGTGGCGGTGCGGCGGAATGCCGGCAAGCTCGAAAACCTGATCGCAAACTACGAGAATGATCCTATCACGGGAAGTATTGGCATCGGACACACCCGCTGGGCGACGCACGGCAAGCCTTCTGACGTCAATGCGCATCCACATCTGAGCTGTTCGCGGGACACAGTAGTCGTGCATAACGGGATCGTCGAAAACTTCCTGGCGCTCAAGGAAGAGCTGTTGGCCGGTGGGCATGTCTTTCAGTCCGACACGGATACGGAAGTGATTGTACACCTGGTCGAAAGCTATATGAATCAAGGCTTCGATCTGGCGGAAGCCGTGCGCATGGCGGCGAATCGCCTGCAGGGAGCCCACGGCATTGTCGTCATCAGCGAGCGCGAGCCGGATAGGCTCGTGGCGGTGCGGATCGGCAATGCCGGCGGAGTGACGCTGGGTGTAGGGGATAGTGAGATGTTCATTGCCTCGGATATCCCGGCTATCTTGGAGCACACCCGGCGCATGGTCTTTCTCGAAAGCCGGGAGATGGCGGTCGTGACGAGAGACGGATACCACTGTTCGACGCTCGCAGGCCAACCGCTGACCAAGGCGGTGCAGACGATTGCCTGGGACCCGGTCGCGGCGGCGAAGGGGGAATACCGGCACTTCATGCAGAAGGAGATCTTCGAGCAGGGGCGTGCGGTAACCGACACGCTGCGTGGCCGTGTGGATTTCGAGCATGGCGATATCTTGCTGGATGATCTGCCAATTTTCCCGGAGAGGGCCCGCTCCTTCAATCGCATCGTGATCACCGCCTGCGGGACCGCGCTGCACGCCGGGATCGTGGGCAAATACATGCTGGAACAACTGGCTCGGGTCCCAGTCGATGTGGACTACGGCTCTGAGTTTCGTTACCGTGACCCGTTGTTGGACGAGAATACGCTGGTGGTGACTGTAAGTCAATCCGGCGAGACAGTGGATACCCTGGCGGCACTGGAAGAAGCGCGTAACAAAGGCTGTATGACGCTGGGAATCGTGAATGTCATCGGGAGCCAGGCCGGGCGGGTATGCGATGGGGTCATCTACATGCAGGCGGGTCCCGAGATCGGCGTGGCCTCCACCAAAGCATACACGACGTCAGTGGTCGATCTCTACCTGCTGAGCCTGTTCCTGGGCAAGTTGCGTGGTACAGTCGATAGACAATCCATGCGGAAAGCGGCTGATACCCTGGCCCGATTGCCGGATTTGGTCGGGCGTGTGCTGGATAACAGCGCACGGTACGAGGAGTTGGCCGGAGAGTACTTCAAACGGGAAAATTTCTTATACCTGGGGCGTGGTATCAACTACCCCACAGCTCTCGAGGGCGCGCTCAAGCTCAAGGAGATCAGCTATATTCACGCGGAAGGGTACCCCGGCGGAGAGATGAAGCATGGGCCGATCGCGCTGATCGACGAGAACATGCCTGTTGTCGTCGTGGCGATCCGCGATAATGTGTACGACAAGATCGTGAGCAACATCGAACAGGTCAAGGCCAGAGACGGTGTAGTCATTGCGGTCGCCAGCGAGGGTGACGAAGAAATTCTGGATAAGGCCGACGAGGTGATCTATGTACCCTGGGCATCGCCGTTGCTGAATCCGGTCTTGACGATCATCCCGATGCAAATTCTGGCGTATCACATTGCAGTTCGCCGGGGCTGTGATGTGGACCAACCGCGCAATCTGGCGAAGTCGGTTACGGTCGAATGAGCCGGGTTGTTGTACTGTAGGGTGTCACATCTCACAATCTTCCCCTCAGCCGGCATCGCCGGCTGAGGGGTATTGCCGCTCATCAGCTTGGAGGTTTGATCTTGGACATACTCATCAAAAATGCGACCGTGGTCGATGGCTCGGGTGCGCCGCGCTACGAAGCGGATATCGTGATTGCGGAGAGCCGGATCATCGATATCGGGCCGCTGCCAGATGCACAGGCAGCACTGGTAATCGATGCTGCCGGATACGTTGTGTCGCCCGGATTCATCGACATGCACTCCCACGCGGATCTGACCCTGCCCTTCGGCCCTACGGCCCCCAGTTTGCTCCATCAGGGGATCACCACGGCTGTGGTCGGGCAATGCGGTCTTTCACCTGCCCCGTTGCTGGATGGCACCCGCCCGCAGGTGACAGCGACGATGGATGCCTGGGTTGCCCAGATGGGGCCGAAGCTGCCGATCCCGTGGTCAGAATGGTCGTCGTTTGGAGGTTTCCTGGACTATCTGCGGCGCATCGGCATCTCGCTGAATATCGTGCCATTGGTCGGGCAGGGTATGATTCGTTCCGCCGTGATGGGTTTTGCCGCTGGACCGGCGAATCCGGCGCAGATCTGCGCGATGCAGGGGCTGGTCATGCGTGCGCTGGAGGAAGGCGCTTTTGGCATCAGCACGGGATTGATTTACCCGCCGGGTTCCTATGCCTCTACCGCGGAACTGATCGAGGTGACGCGTCCGGTCGGAGAACGCGGCGGATTCTATTTCAGCCATATCCGTGGCGAAGGCGAGACGTTGTTGGAGGCAGTGTCCGAGGCCGTTCGCATTGGGCGAGAGAGCGGGGCTGCGATCGAGGTGGGCCATTTCAAGGCTACGGGCAGAGCCAACTGGGACAAATTGCCGCAGGCCATCGCGATACTGGAACGTGCTCGTAGCGAAGGATTGGATGTCACTGCGGACACATATCCGTATGCCGCGGGCAGCACGACCTTTCTGTCTCTTCTGCCGGAGTGGGCACAGGAGGGCGGTAGAGACGCCACGCTGCAGCGCCTGTCTGACCCGGCGACCCGCCGGAAGATGTCCGATTCGATGCGGACCGAAGGTGGTCACGGGGACGTCGATTGGCAGGACATCATGATCGGCAGTTGTCCCGCTAAACCGCAGTATCAGGGACACACCGTGGCCCAGATATCCGCGAAACTGGGCAGGTTGGCTCACGACGTCGTTTTCGACGTGCTGTTGGAGTCGGAGCTGGAAGCGAGCATGTTCACGTTCCAGATCTCTCCCGAGAATATCAAGGTGAAGCTCCGTCATCCGGCAATCATGATCGGCACGGACAGTTTCGGCTTCGCGGCCGCGGGGCCGATGCATCAGGGTATTCCCCACCCGCGTAACTACGGCGTGTACCCGCGCTTACTGGGACGCTACGTTCGTGAGGAGCGCGTGCTCTCACTAGAAGAGGCCGTGTGGAAAGCTAGCGGCTTCCCCGCCCGGAAGCTTCGTCTCTCGGATCGCGGGCTGTTAAAGAAGGGTTACCGCGCCGACCTGGTGATCTTCGATCCCGGCGCGATCATTGACCGGGCGACTTTCCAGAACCCGCACCAGTATCCTGCGGGAATCGCCTATGTCATCGTCAACGGGCAGGTCGTCGTCCACGGCAATGTGCATACGGGGGCGCGTCCTGGGCAGGTATTGAGCCGTTGAGCCGGTAGGAAGAGGGCTATGGCAGGGAAGAAGGACAAAAGCAAGAACAAGACCAACTCGATGCGCTTTCTCGAGCAACATGAGGTCCCCTATGAAACTTTTGAGTTCTCGCCGGACATTCACTCCGCTGTCGGTGTGGCCGAGGCACTGAATTTCCCGGTGCGCGAGGTGTACAAGACGCTGGTTGTGATGCCGCCGGGGAGCAAGCGGCCCATATTGGTGGTGGTGCAAGGCGATTTGGAGCTGAATCTCAAACGGGTGGGCATTGCGCTGGGCCAGAAGGGTTACCGCATGGCGACGCAGAAGGAAGCGGAGAGCCTGACGGGGTTGCAGGTCGGTGGCATCTCGGCGCTCGCACTGATGAACAAGCAGTGGCCGGTCTACGTGGATGCTCATGCGCGGGAACTGAGCGAGTTCGTGCTCAGCGCCGGCAAGCGTGGGATCAACTTGCGCCTCAGCGTCGCGGATTTT
>CAZPTF010000093.1:0-12810 GCA_964589015.1 uncultured Anaerolineae bacterium | reverse complement strand
GTCACGGACACAGCGTGCAGCACCTCCTCTCGCGATTGGAGCGAATCACGCGAGCTGACCAGGATGGTATCGTCGGAGCGCCAGCCGCCGAAACTGCCGCGGGGCAGCGTGACGACCGAGTGGGCGTTGGAGCCGTCCAGGTCAGCCGCTCGGATGTCGGTGACGCGGCGCTCGACGGCGACGTCTTCACCATTTGGGACTTCCCACGCGATTCTCTCGCCGCCGGGCGAGATCGACACGGGCCGTCCGCCTGTCGGGACCGCCCAGCCGCTGCCGTCATCCACGCTCTCGATCTGCGTGGTTCTCCCCTCGACGATGATGCGGTACCGGTAGCCCGCCGAGTAGAACGCCACACTCTCGGCAAACAACTGCGGTCCGGAACGGATCGCTTCGATGCTCACCTCCCAGATGCCAGCCGGGTCATCGTCCGGCCTGTCGATGAAGCGCACGTAGGTCGAATCCGCCGACCACGCCGGTTGCGTACAGCACCCGCCGTCTGTGAGCGGTTGCAGCGTCGACTCCGCGCTGGGTGGCGCGATGGTTTCCTCGAAATAGGACTGCGCCGGTGGCACGCTGATATCCGGCGGCCAGGGGTTCGTGAAATCGTTCAAGAGCTCACCGCCCGATACAGCTTCCGGTTGGTCGAACAGATGCTGCCATTTGCGTGGGTTGTCGAGGTCATATTCGAACCCACGGCCGAATGCACCGATAGAAGATATTGTGACCCAGTCTCCTTCCATCAACGTCAGTGGATTGAACTTGCGCGCATGGGTCTGCAGGTCGCGGATCTCGAGGTGCAGGTGCGGCCGCCCGTAGCAGGTCTCGGCAGGGTCTCCGCTCAACGCGAGTACTTCACCCCGTTTGACCTCTTGGCCTACCCGAAGATCGGGTGTTTCCAGCAGATGACCGTAAAGGGAAGCGTAGCCGAGCTCGGGGTAATCCACAATTAGATTGTGCGGTGCGGAACCGAAATTGAGATTATCGACGACGAAGACGACCCCGTCCGTAAGAGCGACGACTTCCGTTCCGCAGGGTGCGCTCAGGTCCACGCCGAAATGAATCCCCTGGCTCAACTGGTAGATGACGTCGCGCATGCGATACGCGGATGTCGTGTTACCGTATGGCTGACCCAGAAGCCACGTATCCATCCCCGGCTCGCTGGCGAAGGGGAAGGATAGTGGTTTTTCGTCCGACTCGGGTGGCTGTGCCCAGGCTTGCGGACCCTGGCCGAGCAAGAATAGCGCGACCGCGATGTACATCAACGGGCGGGTGAAGAACAAGAACCGCTGGAATGGCATGGTAACCTCCCTGTGCCGGTCGAGAATATGTGTGCCACGGCTATTGTATCACAAAAGCCGGATTGTTCACATCGAGGAGTTCTGGAAGGGTACATCCGGGATTTGTCACCTCGGGGCGGATCAAACTATTGCCGAAAACCTTGTGTGCACGCGGTTCTTGAGTGACCTGGCCACGCAAATCTTTGACTTATGAAGTGACTTCATGATATAATCTGAAGACTACGGACGGGGGCATTTCATCATCGGCATAGCACGACGCGTGCCGACCCGCAAAAGAGGACAACGATCTGTGTGAACAACAGAGAAAACCATTCTGTCGCCGGAACGAGCAGCAGTTGGATCAATTTGGGGGTACGGTTTGCGGTACCCGCTATCTGGTGGGGAGCATCCTGGGCTGCTCTGTGTGGAGTGGTGGCGAGTGGAGAGTTCCTCTGGGATATGGATTCGCTGTTGCGATTGGTTGTGGTGTTGTTGCTGGCCGATCCACTGTTTTCCCAGCTATGTCATTTGCTGTTCGATCGCGACTGGACTCTGGACACGGTTGCCGTCGAGTGTACCAGCGGTGCTTATGTCCGGCTGGTACCCTATACCGAGAACGGCTCTCCGGCGCAACGCCTGGGGGAGTGGTTGCGAAACCGTGTCTTGTGGTGGAAACGAGCGCTGTGGCCGCAATTGGGGACGCAGCTATCCGGCGTTCTGGTTGCGGTGTGTGGCGTTCTGCTGGTCGGATTGATCCTCGCTAGAGCACCGGTGTTGTGGTTGGTGATTACCGGCTTGGTGATGGTCACAGTGGGAGTGCTGATTCGTCCGTATTGGGCGGGTGGGGCGAGCGCGCTGCGTGCTGCGGTTGAGGTCGGCATTCCGTGGCTGGTAGGCTGCCTGGCATTTGGCTCCGTTTCGCCGAGTGCACTGATCGCGGCGGGTTTGTATGTTGTCATCTATTGGACTTCTCTGCGGCTGGCCATGAGCGAGGATCGTACCGCGGCGTGGCTGATTTCGCTGGCGTTGAGCGGGTTTCTGGTGATAGCAATTGTCCTCAGGCAGCCGGTCATCGTTGTGTTGCTCGCTCTCGTTAGTATCTTTCCGGCCTGGCTTTCGTGGCATGGTATGGGAAGCAGTATGGCGAGCGAGACTTTTTTGCGCAAGATCAGGTATTACCTGTTAGGAGCGACGTTGCTTTCCGCCCTGGCTGTGGGGTTGGCGTGAGTAGACCGAAAATTCAATTTGGAGAGGAAACAGAATGCGGATTGTCAGGTTCGAACACGGTGGAACGGTGGGTTATGGTTGTATCGAGGGTAACACGATCCACGAGTTGCTGGGAAGTCCATTCGATGACCCGCAAATCGGAGAGGCCGTTGGGTCTCTGGAGGCGGTGCGACTTCTCGCACCCTGCGAGCCAACCAAAGTGGTTGCGGTCGGACTCAACTATCGCAGCCATGCGTTAGAAATGGGACATGATCTACCGCAAACACCCATGCTATTTCTGAAACCCTCGACGGCGGTGGTAGGGCCTTTCGCTGAGGTGGTCTATCCGGCGATGTCTGGGCGAGTGGACTACGAAGCTGAGCTGGCGGTGGTAATCGGACGCAGAGCGAAGGGACTGGCTCCTGCTGATGTGCCTGCCCATATCCTGGGCTACACGTGCGGAAACGATGTGACGGCGCGAGACTTGCAGGCCAAGGATGGTCAATGGACGCGGAGCAAGGGTTTCGATACGTTTTGCCCTCTCGGCCCCTGGATCGTCACCGATCTGAAGAATCCCAACGAGGTGAATCTGGTCTGCCGGGTGAATGGCGTGGTCAAGCAGCAGGGAAATACCAATGACCTCGTGTTCGATGTCAATGCATTGGTCAGTTTTATCTCCCAGATCATGACACTTGAACCGGGTGATGTCATATTGACGGGCACACCTTCGGGCATTTCACCGGTGCAAAGAGGTGATATCATGGAGATTGAAGTCGAGGGTATCGGCGTGCTGCGTAACCCAGTGGTCTAATGGGAGATGCGTGCGTGGCGTCGCTGTACATCATCGAGCCAAAGACTTCCAATCGCTGACTGAAATCAAGACTCCTCATTAGGGGCCAATTCCCGTGTGCAGGGTGGCACATCTTGAACCCAGTCAGATATGTTCATTCAGGTGACTATTGCTGGAACTGCTCTTTCTCATTAAGTGGCAATTGTGGTATACTTAACCAGCGTTTATTGGCAAGTATGCCCGTGCGCAACGGTCGTTGTGGTTTGTTCCCTGACAGGAAGAAAGCCGTCTTTCCTGAAAACCGCCGACTTGAGGGAGATCGGGTTTGGCGAACAATCGAAAAGCCTTTGACAAGGCTATGAAAAGCGCGACCAACCATACCTGGAAGAAATCCTGGGCAAAAGCGATCAAGGATTACACACGGGCGCTGAGGGAGTTCCCCAACGATACGACTGCCTTGATCGGGTTGGGTGTTGCTTACCTGGAGGTGGACCAATTAGACTCTGCCAGGGAGTTGTTCGATCGGCTACGCTCCGTCATTCCCGGCGAGCCGGTGCTCCTGACCAATCTAGCGAATCTCGAGGAGCGTCAGGGGAATATCGAACAGGCCGTTATCCATTGGATGGCGTATGCGGAGGCTCTGGAGGAGCAAGGCAATCTCCAGCAAGCGATAGAGGTGTGGACGCGGGTGACGCAGTTGGTTCCTCTGTCTGTCGAAGCTTCTCAGAAGTTAGCGCGAGCTTTTGCCGAGAGGGGGCAGAACGACCAGGCTGTTGCGGCTTACATCGCTGCCGCCCGTGGATTCCAGGCCAGCGGTCAAATCGCCGAAATGATGCGTGTCCTGCGTTCGGCGCTGCGACTCGACCCCGGCAATAGCGAAGCCTCAGAATTGCTCGGTCGGGCACACGTTGCGGGCGGGATCGAACAGGGTTTGTTCAGCGATGAAGTCGGGCCGATTGAAGTGGCGAGGCGGGCCGCATGGGCGGAGTTGGCCCAGATGCTGTTTGAAGACATTTCGTTAGAGATGATGTCGGATACCGATGTCGTGCCTGAGGAAGCGCGGCTCCCCGCGCCAAGTTTACCTGATAGTCCTGTGGACAGGAGTCACGTGGTCGCTCTGATCGGGCGAGCGGTCGATCTTGACAGCAAGGGGCTTGCTGATGGGGCGTTGCGGGCTTATCAAGAGGCCGTCCGGTCCGGTGTGGACCGTGTCGCCATTCACTTCAACCTGGGCCTTCTGTACAAGTCTCAGGGTCATCTTGAGGAAGCTTGCAGACATCTCGTGGCAACCAAGTTCCACCCTGACTATGCGCTCGCCTCGTATTTGGCTCTCGGAGAGTGTTATGAAGTGCACAATCGTCTCGACCTCGCAATGCAGAACTATGTGCATGCTCTGGAGGTCGCGGATCTACAAGTCGTCAACGAGATGAGGGTGCCAGATGTCGTTGCGGTCTATGACGATATGCTGGAGAGCTATGGCCAGGAAGGGCGATATGGCCACCAGGAAAACATCCTGGCCTTTTTCAATACTGTGCGCGGTTTCTTTCATCGTGAAGATTGGCTGGAACAGACCGTGCAGTTGCGGACATACCTGGACGAATTGTGCTCGGTGGGAGCGACGATAAGCCTCACGGATGGTCTCAGGGTCCGCGACTTCGATGCGGTATTCGCGACCATTACTGAGATGCGCTCTCTGGTCAACCGGGGCTTGTTGCTCACTGCCCGGGAGGAGTGTTACCGGGCTCTTGAAAAGGAACCCGATTACCTGCCATTTCATTTCTGTCTGGCCGATATTTTCATCCGCCAGGGGATGGTTGAGGATGCGGTTGCCAAGTACATGGTGATTGCCGAGCTCTATGAGGTCTCTGGCAATCTGGTGCAGGCATCCAATGTCTACCGGGCAGTGCTTTCGCTCACTCCACTTGACGTGAAAGTACGTACCAAGCTTATCGACCTGTTGATCAATCGCCGGGAGATCGACCAGGCACTGGAGCAGTATCTGGCTCTTGCTGATGCCTATTACCAACTGGCGCGCGTCGATAAAGCACTGGAGACATTCAATGAGGCATTGCGCCTGTGTGAGCGGAGCGATGCGGAGACAGCCTATCGGCTCAAGATCTTGTATTTCATGGCCGATCTGTACACACAGCGTGTCGAGTGGAACAAAGCTGCAGAGATATATGATCGGATTCGCTCGCTGGATGCCGAGGACTATCAGGCCGGTCTGTATCTCATGGATTTGCATTTCAAACAAGGTAAGACAGAGCAGGGTATCAAGGAAATCCAAAAGCTTTTGCAACCGTACGAAGCGCGGAAGGATAATATGAGGATCGTCGAGATCCTGCGTGAAGCGGTGCGGTTGCGGCCTAACGAGTTGGCACTTCGTGCCCGGCTCAGTCGCGCGTTTATCGAGAGTGGTATGAAACAAGAAGCGATTGCGGAGCTCGATGCGATCGGCGAGATGCAGTTGGAAGCGGATATGCGCGACGAGGCGATTCAGACAATCCGCCTCATCATCTCGCTGAAACCTGCCAATGTCAGGGCATATAAGCAGCTTTTGTATCACCTGTTGAGTTAGTTTCGGATGTTCGGATGTGGAGGATGGATTGGCTGATCTGCTGTCGGTCTTTTCGCGCTTGAACTGGGTAAGCCTGATCGACATGTTGTTGGTGGCTGCTGTTTTCTACGGGCTGCTCATGCTCGTGCAGGGAACTCAGGCCGTCCAATTGCTGCGTGGTGTCATCCTGGTCGTTCTGGTGACGATCATACTGGTGAGCATCTTCCCATTGACGGCTTTTAAGTGGCTCGTCGTCAATTCTATCCCGGCCTTGTTGGTGGCTATTCCAGTCATTTTTCAGCCGGAATTGCGCCGCGCTTTCGAGCGGCTGGGGCGTACCGGACAGTTGTTGAGCAGACCCACGAGCGATGGCCTGACAGAGCGGGTCATTTCTGAAGTTGGGTTGGCCTGCCGGCGTATGGCGGCGCGGCGGCACGGAGCACTGATCGTGTTGGAGAGGGAAACCGGTTTGCAGGAATACATCGATACCGGTGTCATCGTCGAGGCGCGAGTTTCGAGTCAATTGTTGGAGACTATCTTCTTCCCCAGCACCTCCCTGCACGATGGCGCGGTGATTATCAGGGGAGACCGGATCGTCGCTGCGGCTTGTGTGCTTCCCTTGACCGACAGCCTCTTGCCGGGTGCACACTTGGGGACGAGGCACCGCGCTGGCGTCGGTGTGACCGAACAGACCGATGCGATCGCGATCATCGTTTCCGAAGAGACCGGTATTACTTCAGTGGCTCACAACGGGCGGATGATTCGCCGTCTCGACGAGCGGCGGCTGGCAAAGGTCCTGGAAGCATTCTATTCCATTCAGACCGAAGATGTTTCGTCGAAATTCGTGCGTTGGTACAACGCTGGACGGGAATACGTCAAGTCCAGGTTGGGATTCAGAAGATGATCGAGCGGTTGTTTGTAGGCAGGACAGTTCTGAGGATAGAGGTTCTTCGAGTTGGTTGAGCAAAAACCGTTCCTGAGGCAGCTATTCAATCGAGTAGGGACAGTGGTGTTGGCGCTGGTGTTGGCTATCATCGTGTGGGTCGTTGCTGTGAATGAAGAGGACCCGAGTATCCAGAACGAGTTCCCTGAAGCCATCCCGATTGAGATCCACAATCAGCCGCCGAATACGATCTTCTTCGGCGAGGTGCAGGATAGCGTTTACGTCACCATTCGTGCGCCACGTACCAGTTGGGATGATCTACGCGTGAATAGCTTCCAGGCATGGGTCGATCTGACGAATCTCCCCGCTGACATTCACAATATGGATGTCCACGTGAAGTGCTCGGATCCGGCGGTACGGATCATCTCCAAGAGACCATCCAAAATTGCGATCCGGTTGGAGACGCTGGCGGAGAAGCAGTTTGAGGTGAAAGCCAAGGTGATTGACTCCGCACCGCTTGGCTATATCTATCGGGCGCCGACGGTCACGCCCGAAAAAGTGGTGGTGAGAGGACCGAGTTCTGCTGTCAATCAGGTCCAATCTGTGGATGCGGACGTGTACTTGCAGGGAGCACGGAGCGATCTGGAACGTGTTGTCGCGCTGGTTCCTCACGATGCGCAGGGCGAATCCGTGGGCTGGGTGGAGCTCGATCCTCCGCGGGTAATGGTCAAGGTCCCTATCGAACAACGGATTGGTTACAAAGACGCTTCAGTCCGCGTGATTCTTGAAGGTCAGGTCGCACCAGGGTATCGGATAACGAACGTGTCTGTCGATCCCTCGATTGTAACGGTGGTTGGAAGCCCCGCAGCATTGAATGACATTGGAGGCTACCTGGAAACTGCGCCTGTTGATGTCGACAATGCTAAGGCTGACGTTGTGGAGCGCGTGACGTTGGACATGCCCGAGAATGTCTCGTTGTTGGGGATACAGAGCGTTGTGGTCAATGTGAGCGTCATGCCGTTGGAGGGTGGACTCAATTTGCAGGGCCTCTCGTTGAACTGGCAGGGATTGGCTCCGGATATGAATTTGAAGGTATCTCCGGATGCTGTCGATGTGATCCTCTCCGGGCCTCTGCCCCGTCTGGATCCTCTTACTCGCAATGAAGTCCAGGTGATCGTCGATGTCTACGGGTTGCAGCCGGGGGTGCATAAAATTGCGCCGACCGTGATCGTCCCCGAAGGGATCAAGGTGGAGAGCCTGTTACCGGACATTGTCGAGGTGGAGATATCACCCAAAGTGCAGCCGACGCCGAGCCCGGAAGTGACTGATACGCCAGATGTTACGCCCACGAGCTCCTCCCGGCTGTACCAGCAGTCGCCTACCGTGGAGTCTGCTGGTGCCGTGACTCCGTCCGTCGACTCCGGGTCAGTTTTACCTTGAGTCTTGCTGGTTAACTGCAAGTCGCTGGGGCGGCACCTTCTTAGCCGCAATTCCAGAAAGGTTTTGGATTTTATGAGCAAAGCAATTGTGGCCATCGTGGGACGGCCGAATGTGGGAAAGTCCGCCCTCTTCAACCGCCTGGTCGGGAGACCGTTGGCGATTGTCGAGGACATTCCGGGCACGACGCGCGACCGTCTCTATGGCGAGGCTGAATGGGGAGGCAAGTCGTTTACCGTCGTTGATACAGGAGGCGTGCAGGTGATCTGGACGGACGCCGCTGTGGCGAATTCCGCCACCCCTGCTCCGTTGCTTGAAGACGTGCGCCAGCAAGCTGAGCTGGCGATCAACGAAGCGGATGTCGTCGTGTTTCTGGTCGATGCGATTGCCGGTTTGACGCCAGCGGATGAGGATGTGGCGGGGATTCTACGCCGCGCTAACAAACCGGTCATCCTGGTTGCGAATAAGGCCGACAACGAGAGCCTCCGGCTGGCAGCGCTCGACTTTTATGCCTTGGGGTTGGGTGATCCGCAGCCGATCTCGACCCTGCACGGCACTGGCACTGGCGACATGTTGGATACGATCGTGGGTGCCTTGCCCGAAGAGCAGACAGAGGACGAGATCGAAGGAATTAAGGTCGCTATCGTAGGCCGTCCGAATGTGGGTAAGAGCTCGTTGATCAACGCGCTGCTCGGAGAGGACCGGGTCATTGTCAGTGAGATACCCGGAACTACCCGCGACGCGATCGATACGATTATGGAATGGGAAGACCAGCGTGTTGTACTGATCGATACAGCGGGCATCAGACGTCGTGGACGAATAGAGCAGGGCATCGAGAAGTACAGCGTACTGCGGGCACTGCGCGCGATAGGCCGTGCCGATGTCGTCCTGTTGCTGCTGGATGCGACTGAGATGGTCACCGCTCAGGATGCGCATGTCGCGGGTTACATCCTCGAGGAGAGCAAGAGTGTCGTTGTTATCGTCAATAAATGGGATTTGATCGAAAAAGATTCTTACACGATGCAAGAATTTACCAAACGGATTCGTTCCGAGCTGAAGTTTCTGGACTATGTGCCGGTGCTCTTCATATCCGCGAAAACGAGGCAGCGTGTGAATCAGGTGCTACCAACTGCCTTGCGGGTTCACGAACAGCGTTTCTTGCGCATCGGCACGTCGGCTCTCAATCAGATCGTCCAGGATGCGGTGACGCGGCATGCTCCGCCGTCCAAAGCCGGAAAACGCTTGAAATTCCTATACGCGTCGCAGGTGGCGGTCGATCCGCCGACCTTCGTGTTTTTCGTGAACGATGAGCGGTTGGTCCATTTCTCTTACGAGCGTTACCTCGAGAATTGCCTGCGTGAACACTATGAGTTCCTGGGGACACCCTTGCGCTTGTCGTTCCGGCGCCGCGATCGCGGAGGGTCGTAGCTCATGCGTGGAAATGAGAGATCCCCGCTCGATGCACGACCGGAAACGCGGTGGGGGCGCTCGGAGTGGATGGCATTCGCCGCTCTCGGTGTCGCCATTCTGTTTGTTGGTGTGATGGCCTTCTTGTTTGCGCGCGGTTCAGGCGGTGCAGTTGTCGCTGTGACCAGGCCGGAGGAGACGGCGACGCCTACACTCGCGGCTACGGAGATTACCACGCCGGAGGGTGATTCGGCTGGTCCGGCAATGTCCACTATGACCCCGATGCGGAGGGAACCATCGGCGACGCCAACCGTTCCCATTGTACCCACAGCGACACCGATGCCGCTGTCCAGCGATACCCCACCTCCAACCGAAACGGTGACTGCCCTGCCGCCAGCGACGGCGACCCCGACCCCGCGTCCGCCGACTACGACGCCCACCGAGACGGGTACACCGACCGTGACGTCGACGCCCACGCTGACGCCGACCCCAACGTTGAGTTTCGCAGTCCCCCACCTGTTGAGCCCGGAGACCGGCCAGTATTTTTCGGGAGCGGAGACGCGGATTGAACTGAAATGGAGCCCGGTTGGCTCGCTCGCTGCCGATGAATGGTATGGTTTGATCTTGAGGTATCGTCACGAAGGCAACGACATCGAGATTGGCCCATGGATACGAGAAACATTTTTCGTCGTACCCAGCTATTTGGCCGGTCAAGCGGATGAACCTGACCGGCGCTACGATTGGGGAGTTGTCGTCGTCAAAGAGATTGGTTCGCGGGCCGATGGCACGCGCGAGGGGAGAGAGATCAGTCCCCGCAGCGAGATGCGCAGCTTCGTCTGGCGCTAGCGTCGCACCCGTGTACCGTGTGGGGAATCACGCGCGGGAGCGGCTCAGTTCGCTAACCTCTTTCGCCAGGATGTGGCGCAGGACCGCGCTGGCGCAGGCATAGGTGGAATCCATCCCGAAGTATGACATGCTCTTGGACAAGAGCGTTTGGCGCCGGCTGTATGGCGTGTCAGACGCATAGTGCAAAAAGCCGATGTCGTATGGTGCGTTGATGAACAGGTTTACGATCTCATCGATCGGAAATCGCTTGGGGTAGATATTTTCGTACAGCGCGCTGAGATACGGACCGGCCTCCATTTCGATGTCGGTATAGCCTTCGCGATAGAAAAGCGTCATGAAGCGGTCGTTCTGCTGGAAAGTCCCGCGGACGGTAACCGATTTCTGATTGTCGAATACTGTTCCTTCATGCAAATACAGTCCAATATCCGCCGCCTTGAAGCAGTTCTTGAATAGAAACGTGTTCTGCGAGTGGGCATCGTACACCACGTTTGGGATCAAGATATCCCCAATGCGCCCATTCAACGTCGCGGCCTTACCCATGACGTAGAACCCTTTGATGTCGCCTACACTGGTCGAAACCTGTCCCAGAACGTGATACGCCGCCATTCCCAGCGGATAATCTACGTTAAAGATGAGTGCCTGGCTGTCTTTCAGCAACTCGAGCCCCGGCATCCGGATGCGTGGATCGAACAGAGACGGATTCAATTTATTGATCTCGATTACTTGCGCTGCGATATCCAGATAGAGAGGCGTCTCGACCTGGGAGATTCCGAGCTGGGCGAAATGGTGATCGCGGAGCAACGCGAACTCACCGGACTCTCCTTCCCCGAGGTGTTTGCGCAACAAATAGTAGAGCAGGTTCTCTTCCTCGCCGAGCTTGGGGTTCTCCTTGATCCTGGCATATTCTTCTAAGAGATTCTCCGTATTCGTCGTTTCCAGGTATTCCAACAACTTGTCGCGGTGGCGGATAGCATATCCTGACAGCATGTTGGTCAGACTATGCGTGTTGCTGGAGACGAAATAGACAGCGCAGTCTCGCAGTTTGATGTTCTTGACTGCGCGTTCTATGCTCCGCCACCAACCTTGCGCGGCACGACGATAGTCCGTGAAAGATCCCGCCAGGAGGCGCAAGGCGAAGTCCTTCTCCTGTCGCGCCGCGGCGATGACATTGGCTCTGGTGAGCGGTCCCCACGCTTGCTTCAGCTTGTCGAAGTCGCCCTGAGAAATCTCGAGGGCACCTCGAACGGTGTCGTCTTCCGTGGCTGAGAGCGGAACATCGGCATCTTGGGAACTTAGCTGGTCCAGAATGGACCCTGCGGAGAGCCGGCGGTGTATCTTGTTCCATTCAATCTGGTAGGCAGTGATGATCGGAATGAGATCGTCGATATCCGAGACACTGGCGATAAACGCTGCCAGGGTTTCTTTGCCGTCAAAAAACAGCTTGCGGCGACGGGCTTGTGCGTGCACCGGTTCCCAGCTTTCGACACCGGCGTAGCCACCTCTACGCTCAAACACGTCTTCCGATTGTCCCAGGACAATCAGCCGCACACGAGTGATGCAGGGTGGCAGACGCAGACAACTGTACACAAACGCCGAGACGTCAATCTGCGGGTCATCGGCACCGGGATGCAAACTGGCATTCATTGCCGCATGGGTTTCTTCGAGTGAGCGCACCAGGACCTCGCCCGTACTCCGCAACAGCGAGTAATAGGTGCGCAGGTAAAGCTCGATCTCTTCGTTTTCCGTGGATGGGGTTTGTCTATCCATAATTCCAACCTGTTCCTGCGTGACAACCGCGTGAATGACTTTCTCGAAGGATATTTCTGAGAGGCAGCCGAGTGCGGATGCCCCTACGGCAATAGTATAGCACAATTCCATCGTGGTACACAATGGGTGGCGTCCCCCGGGTGCAGTCAGGATTTTTGGCGACAAGTTAGCGCCTTTGACACGACCAATGTGCTGGAGAGCTTGCCCACTGGAGCAGACTGGGCCAATCTACTGCGGTGCAGACCAGCACACGGTCCGCCCAGGCACAGCACTCGCGGGACAACGACGGTAGCGTCGGAGATTGGCCCAGTCTTGACCGCCACGAAGATAGCCGTGTGAACCTGGCAGACCACGCTGAAAACACGACCTGCCCATTGCTCGCTAGCCCCAAAATTTCCGGACGCATCCGCGTCCCCCTGCCGTAGTTTGCTCTTGACTGTGCCAGGTGAATAGGGTAAACTGACAGCAGAGCATTCGACGGATCGCTCTCGATAGGGGCACGAACGACACGGAAGGAGTTTAACCGGCCTACGATGGGACAGATAGACGAATTCAAGCGTGAACTTGTTTCCCATTTTCAGGGTACATTGAGTACGAGGTTTGCTGAGGAACGTCGGGTGGCAATCGAAACGGCGCTGGA
>CAZPTF010000092.1:0-12874 GCA_964589015.1 uncultured Anaerolineae bacterium | reverse complement strand
CGGAGACAGCAGAGTGAGCGGACCGGATGGCGGTGCGGCCTGCTCCGGCGGCGCAACGCCGATGTCCAGCGTCTCCCGCACCTGTACCGCGAACGGCTCGCCGTGCACCAGGACGTGAATGTGCCCGGGCTCCTCTTCGACCAACAACTCATACGGGGTATTGCCCATCAGCAGCGAGTAGAGCGATAACCCGTCGATGCTGCGAAAATCCGGCGTGTAGGTTTCGCCGTCGACCAGGACCTCGCCTGATTCGGCGACCTCTATAAGGAAAGTCTTGCCTTCCACTGTCGTCTGGTATTTCATTCACCCATTTCCTCCCAGCGGCCGGCAACCTTCCACGGGCTCGACCGGCGTCCCAGGTTGAAGGCCGCGATGGCACGCGTACGGTTCTGATGAGCGAGCAGCGCAGCCGCAATGGCCGATACCTTGAACAGATCCTCGCGAACCGGCCTGACAACGGAGAAATAGGCCTCTTCCTGCGAAGCTTCGAACTGGCCACCGATGAAGCTGGTGCGGTTCATGATCTGCTCGAGGAACGGAATATTCGTCTTGACGCCCACGATCCGATATTCGCTCAGCACACGGCGCATCCGCATGATGGCCTCGCCGCGTCCCTCGCCCCATACGACTGCCTTTGCGATCAGCGGGTCGTAGTAGTGGGATACCTCGAACCCCTCGTATACGCCGGTCTCGATGCGTGTTCCCATTCCGCCCGGCTCCATCAGCCGCGTGATCTGCCCGACCGAAGGCGCGAAGCCGGCATACGGGTCCTCGGCGTGAATGCGACACGAGATCGCATGGCCGCGCAGTACGATATCCGCCTGCTGGTAGCGCAATCTGCGCCCGGATGCGACGCGGATTTGCTCTTTCACCAGGTCCAGTCCGGTGACCATTTCCAGCACCGGGTGTCCTACCCACAATCTGGGGGCGAAGTGCAGAAAATCGAACTTTCCGCTGTGGTCCAGCAGAAATTCGACCGTACCGATGCCTACGTATCCGATTTGCCGTGGGACCTGGCAGGCTGCCGGGCCGAGCTGCGCGCGCAGTTCCGGCGTGACCACCGGGGATGGGGATTCCTCGATCAGCTTTTGGTAGCGGCGCCGGATCGTCCCCTCCGATTCTCCGAGATAGATGACCTGCCCTGCCGAATCGGCCAGGACGTGCACTTCGATGCGCCGTGCTCCCGGCAACGACTTCTCCAGATAAACTTCGCCGGTTCCGAAGGAGGATGCCGCCTCGATGCTCGCCAGAGAGATCAGGTCGTTCAGATCGTCGAACGACAGCACCAGCCGCTCGCCGAGGCCACCGCCCCCGGCCACCGGTCTCACCAGCAGCGGGAATCCCAGTTTCTCCGCCGCCTGACGCAGACCGTCCGGGTCCAGCGTCTGCCGGCTCATCGGCCAGACGGGCACGCCGGCGGCTTCCAGGCTTTCGCCGAGCCGGCGGCGGTCCGCAAGCGCGTCGATTGCCTGCGGTGTGGCGCCGATAAATGCGATTCCGGCATCAGCGCACGCCTGCGCGAACGCGCGGTTCTCGGACAGAAATCCATACCCCGGGTGAATCGCATCCGAATTCGAGCGGACAGCCACCTCGATGATCCGCTCGATATCGAGATAGCTCGATCGGGCCGGGCCTTCGCCGATCGGATATACCTCGTCCGCATAGCGGACGTGCAGTGCGTTGCGGTCTGCCTTGGAATAGATGGCAACCGTCTCCACGCCCAACTCGCGACAGGCCCGCATCACGCGGACGGCAACGTCGCCGCGATTGGCGATCAACACCTTTTTGAACATAGAATACTCCTAACCCTGTGAACAAACTGCTGCAATGGAAGCTTGCCGTTTTCCTCGGATCGCAGGCTATTGCTACAATTGCTACAGAGGGATGTTGCCGTGCTTCTTAGGCGGGTTGGTATCCCGCTTGTTCTGCAGCATCTGCAACGCCTGGATCAGACGTGGGCGGGTCTCTTTGGGCTCGATCACGTCGTCTACGTAGCCGCGCGAGGCCGCCACGTACGGGTTGGCGAAGCGGTCGCGATATTCCTGGATCAACCGCGTGCGTTCTTGCTCTGGGTCTGCGGCATCGGCGATTTCCTTGCGGAAAACTACATTCACGGCGCCCTCCGGTCCCATCACCGCAATCTCTGCGGTCGGCCAGGCAAACACGATGTCGCCGCGGATGTGCCGCGAGTTCATTACGATGTACGCACCGCCATACGCTTTGCGTGTGATGACGGTGATCTTCGGCACCGTCGCTTCGCAGAATGCATAGATCAGCTTGGCCCCGTGGCGGATGATACCGCCGTGTTCCTGTGCGACGCCCGGCATGAAGCCCGGCACGTCTTCCAGCACGACCATCGGAATGTTGAAGCTATCGCAGAAACGGACGAACCGTGCCGCTTTGTCGGACGAATCGATGTCGAGTACGCCGGCGAGCACCGACGGCTGCTGCGCGATGATTCCCACTGACAGCCCACCCAGCCGGGCATAGCCAGTGATGATGTTGCGGGCGAAATTCTCGTGCGTCTCGAAGAATTCGCCGTTGTCCACGATGTGGCGGATCACTTCCTTCATATCATAGGGCTTATTCGGCGTGTCGGGGATGATGCTGTTCAGCGCCTCGTCCATCCGCTGCGGATCGTCCTGGGTTTCGACGAACGGAGCGTCTTCCATGTTGTTCTGTGGGAGGAAGCTGAGCAGCCGTTTGACCGACGCCAGACATTCCTGCTCGTTGTTCGACATAAAGTGAGCCACGCCACTGACTGTGGTGTGCGCATGCACGCCACCCAGCTCCTCGTGGGACACTTCCTCACGCGTGACGGCCTTCACCACGTCGGGCCCGGTGATGTACATGTGGCTCGTGCCTTTGACCATGAACACCCAGTCGGTGATCGCCGGGGAATAGACTGCGCCACCCGCGCATGGCCCCATAATGACCGAGATCTGCGGAATGACGCCGGAGGCCATCGTGTTGCGCAGGAAGATATCCGCATAGCCGGCCAGCGAGTCGACGCCCTCCTGAATGCGTGCTCCGCCCGAGTCATTGATGCCGATCACCGGTGCGCCGTTTTTCATTGCCATGTCCATCACCTTACAGATCTTGGCTGCCTGGGCCTTGCCCAGCGAGCCGCCCAGCACGGTGAAATCCTGTGCGAAAACGAACACGAGCCGCCCGTTGATCGTTCCATAGCCGGTGACGACACCATCGCCGAGGAACTTCTTATCTTCCATCCCAAATCCCGAAGCCTGGTGCGTGACAAACGCATCCAACTCCCTGAAGCTGTTCGGGTCCAACAATGCATCGATCCGCTCACGGGCGGTCATTTTGCCTTTGTCGTGTTGCGCTTCGATACGTTTCTCACCACCGCCGCGCGCAGCCTCTTGTCTGTTCCCATGCAGTTTGTCAATCAGCGGATCATTCGACATGAACTCTCTCCTCCTTTAATATCGGTAGAAACCGCGGCCGCTCTTTCTGCCCAGAAATCCGCCAGCTACCATTTTTCTCAGCAGCGGACAGGGCCTGAATTGCGTGTTGCCCAGCTCGCGGTGAAGCAGTTCGAGATTCTGCAGACAGGTGTCCAGCCCGATCCGGTCCGCCATTTCCAGTGGCCCGGCTCCGAAGTCCGCGCCCAACTTGAGCGCAGCGTCGATGGCGTCGACCGTGGCGACCCCTTCCAGCAGGGTATAACTGGCCTCGTTGATCATCGCCAGCAGCACACGGTTGAACACGAGACCGGGGCTATCGTTGACCGTGACCGCTTTCTTACCCGTCTTTATCACGAGGTCGGTGACGAGCTGCACGGCCTCGTCCGCCGTTTCCAGCCCTCTTACGACCTCCACCACCCGTGCCGTCGGCACCGGTGTGAAGAAATGGGTTCCCACCACGCGAGGTGGAAATTGAGTCGACGCAGCCAGTTCGGTCACAGAGAGCATCGTTGTGCACGTTGCCAGCACGATTTCGCGACGAACGATCTTGTCCAACTGCGCGAACACCTGCTTTTTGCTTCCCAGGTCTTCTGTGGTGGCTTCGACGATCAGGTCGCAGCTCTGCAGGTCGCTTATCTCCAGTGAGGTTCTGATGCGTGGGATAATTTCATCCCTTTCACTTGCGGAAAGACGTCCCTGCTCTACCCGGCGGCCCAGAGAACGAGTGATCATCGCCAGACCTCTATCGGTCTGCTCCCGATAGGTATCGACCATCACAACCGAGAAAGCGGCCTGAGCACAGACCTGCACGATGCCACTGCCAACCTGGTCCGCGCCAATCACACCTATTTGTTTGAGTTCCATCTCTGAGTTTTCCTCTTGGAGAGGTCGAACCTGGAACGGTCGCTGGTGTGTCTGGCAGGGCCGCTGCTCCGGTGCATCCCCGGCTGACGCGTTCGTCGGTTCTCCTGCTTCCTCTTAATATGAACCCCGCCCGCGACGAAAAGTTGCTCTGCTCGCTCGTACCGGTTAAAATTCGGCGGAATAAACAGGTTTGGTCTGATCGAATTCCTTTTTCAAGCGATCGTACGTATCCAGGAGCATCTCGGGCATCACGCGGGTCTCTGCGAAGATCGGCATGAAGTTCGTGTCGCCTTCCCAGCGGGGCACTACATGGATGTGGACGTGCGTGTCGATGCCTGCTCCGGCGGCTTTTCCGATGTTGGCGCCCATATTGAATCCGTCGGGGCGGAGCACTTCCCGCAGTATCCGCAGACAGAGCTGTACCAGTTCAACCATCTCTGTCAACGTGTCGGCAGGCATATCTTCCAACGTCGCGATGTGTTCGTGTGGAATTACCATCAGATGGCCGGTATTGTATGGGTAGAGGTTCATGACCACGCAGCTACGTTTGCCGCGATACAAAATCAGGTTCTCCCGGTCGTTGTCTTCGCAAAGCTTCTGGCAAAAAACGCATCCTGTCGTTTTGTCCTGTACCAAATACCCCATCCTCCACGGTGTCCACAATCGTTGCATCTCAGCTTTCCTCCGGTGACAAAGCATGCGCGAGCCCTTATCTCGACTATTTTACTCCAATTCAAGATTTGCTGCAATTGGCTGGCTCGGGCATCTTTGCCTAATTCTATAGATTCGACTATAATTCAGCCACATGTGTTGTGTTGACAACGTCCGAGAGGAGATTGCACCTGCGTGTTCAGTCCAATAAATGCCCTGTTAGGGTTGTTTTCCCTGGATATCGGCATCGACCTGGGGACGGCCAATACGTTGGTCAATGTACGAGGCAAAGGCATTGTGATCAATGAACCCTCTGTGGTGGCCATTGAGAAACGATCGAAAAAAGTACTTGCCAT
Source organism: uncultured Anaerolineae bacterium (assembly GCA_964589015.1). Classification (GTDB taxonomy): domain Bacteria; phylum Chloroflexota; class Anaerolineae; order DAOTYC01; family DAOTYC01; genus CAZPTF01. Next base: position 7,578 of record CAZPTF010000092.1, on the reverse strand, counting down.
TGGCGCCGAAGCCAAGCAGATGGTGGGACGCACCCCGGCGAATATTGTTGCTATCCGCCCTCTACGAGATGGTGTCATCTCCGATTTCGATGTGACGGAGAAGATGCTCCACTACTTCATCAACAAAGTCCACGATCAAACGATGTTGCTGTTGCCCCGTCCTCGCGTGGTCGTGGGTATCCCAAGCGGTGTTACCGAAGTCGAAAAGCGTGCGGTTCACGATGCGGCGGTAAGTGCGGGCGCACGTGAGGCCTATCTGGTCGAGGAGCCGGTCGCTGCTGCGATCGGCGCCGGATTGCCCGTGACCGAATCGCTGGGTAGCATGGTCGTCGACATCGGCGGTGGCACCACCGAAGTGGCTGTGATCTCTCTGGGCGGCGTCGTGGTCAGCCGTTCCATTCGCGTCGCTGGTGACGAGATGGACGAAGAGATCATGAACTATGTGCGCCAGAAATACAACCTGCTCATTGGTGAACGGATGGCCGAACGCACCAAGATGACCATTGGTTCCGCCTATCCGCTGCAAGAAGAAAAGACCATGACTATCCGTGGCCGCAACCTGATCACCGGTTTGCCGGAGGCACTGGAAGTCAGCAGCGTCGAGATCCGTGAGGCGCTGTCCAATCCCGTCAATATCATCATCGATGGCGTGAAGAGCGCGCTCGATGACACACCTCCCGAGCTGGTGGCCGACTTGATGGAACAAGGTATCGTTCTGGCCGGTGGGGGGGCGCTGTTGCAGGGTCTGGCCGAACGCTTGTCCGAGGAAACCAAAATGCTCGTCTATGTGGCCGATGACCCGATGAGCTGTGTCGCACGTGGCGCAGGGCGCATTCTCGAGGAATTGGACACGCTGCGGAAGGTGCTCTCCAGTACCCAGCGCGGAGGGCTGACCACCCGCTGAGGTAGCGCGAGCGGCCACTCGAGCGGGGAGAGTGCCCTGTCCAACACATGTCTGATCGTGCGCCGATTGTGGGTTCCCGTATCCGTTGCGAACCGGTCTGCGAGAGCAACTGACAGGAGAGACTTCTGAGAAGACGCCCTGCGATTTTTTTGGTGCTGTTGTTGATCGCCATCCTGATCTTGATCCTGCACCAGGCAAGAAGTATACAACCTGCGGAGAATGTGTTGTTGATGGCAGTCTCGCCGGTACAATACGCATTCTCGTACATCGGCGTTCAGGTACGCGGAGCTAGCCAGACAGTCTACGATTTCACGGAGCTGCGCCGGCGCAACCGGCAGTTGGAAGATCTAGTCGACAAGCTCATGATCGAAAACGTGCGCCTCAAGGAGATCGAATCGGAGAACCGGAATCTCCTGGCTTTGCTCAATTTCGTCGAGGCCCATCCCAGTTACGAGTATTCCGCTTCACGCGTCATTGGCCGCGACCCGGGCAACTTGCTGGGGTATATCCTGATCGATGCGGGACGCCGGTCCGGAGTCGCTCCGGGGATGACCGTCGTGACCGAACGGGGGCTCGTCGGGCAGATCAGCGATGTCGGCGAAACCTCTTCGAAGGTCCTGTTGATCACCGATCCGCTGAGTGCGGTCAATGCAGTGCTCCAGACCTCGCGGGCTACCGGCATGGTCAAGGGCAAGGCCGGCGGGCAGATTTTCCTCGATGAGGTTCCGCAGGGGGCGACGATCGAGTTGGGCGACATCGTGCTCACTTCCGGCCTGGGAGGCACCTTCCCACGCGGGCTGGTCATCGGACAGGTTACCGAGGTATCCGCACAAGACGTGGAGATGTTCCAGACCGCGACCTTGCACGCGACAGTCGATTTCAATAAGCTTGAAGTAGTATTGGTCATTATCAGTTTCGACAGTGACTTATTCGTGGATTGAGGGTAGACCACCATCAGCCTGTACTTAGTGGTTCCATTTTTATTGCTCGCGGCGATCATCCAGTCGACACTCATGCCGCTTCTAACCGTCGGTGGCGCAAAACCGGATCTCGTACTGTTGATCGTCATCTCTTGGAGTTTGCTCCGGGGAACCGGCGAGGGGGTAGTGTGGGGGTTCATCGGCGGATTGTGTGTCGATCTGTTGTCTGGCGGACCGTTCGGCGCATCGTCCGTCGGTATGATGACCGTCGGTTTGCTGTCGGGACAGGGGGCGACTAACCTGTTCAAAGGCAACCTGGCGTTGCCGGTGTTGTTGGTCCCGCTAGGGACCGCACTGTATTATGCGCTGATAGTGGTTGTGCTTGCGCTGACAGGACGAGCGCCTGCCTTGGATATCAGTGTGACTCAGGCGATCCTGCCTGCGGCGGTGATCAACCTGATCGCCATGCCTGTTGTCTATATGTTCATGCGCTGGCTGGACCGGAAAACGGAGCGGCAACAGATAAGTTGGTAATGGCTATTTCAAAACATGAACCCTAGACTCGTTCAGGTCCGTATGCTGGCTTTTCGAGTCATCATAGCTGTGGTTTTCGTCATCCTGAGCATCCAGCTTTGGCGGCTTCAAGTTGTAGAGGGTGAGCAATACCGGCTGCGTGCCGACGACAACCGTCTCAGTACGATCGCGATCGATGCCCCCAGAGGCATCATCTACGACCGGCGCGGGACGGTGTTGGTCCGAAACCAGCCCAGTTTCACCGTGAATCTGATACCGGCGAATGTGCCCGAGGAGGAGGTGAAGCGCGAGGCGATGTTTGCTCAGTTGGCGTCACTTCTGGATATCCCGGTGACGGTCGATCCCGCGATGGTCAAAGACGGGACAGAGCAAGGTGATTCGTTGCCGCTGGCTTTCCCTCCGCCCCCGGTTCGTTCCATCCGCGGCATTCGGCAAATGTATGCGGATGGCTTGATCGTCCCTCACAACCCCGTGCGTCTGAAGAGCAACGTCGACCGGGACACGGCTGCCCTGATTCAGGAGTGGAAGGTCCGTCTGCCTGGCGTGGAGCTGGATGTGGAGCCCGTCCGCTCCTATCTGACCGGCCCGTTGACATCGCACATTCTCGGTTATGTCGGCAGAATCCCGGAAGAACAACTGGCATGGTATAAGGGGCAAGGCTACGATCCCAACGATCGCACCGGCCTGACGGGCATCGAATATAGTTACGAAAACGTACTGCGTGGCCGCAAAGGATACAAAACCGTCGAGGTCAACGTAACCGGCGAGGAAATCCGCACCATTGGTGCCGTCGAGGAGCCTGTCCCGGGCAGCAATCTGATCCTGACCATCGATCTGGAATTGCAGCGTGTGATGGAAGCGGCCCTGCGTAAAGAAATGGAGGCAGCCAACTCCACGGCGGGTGTCACCATCGCGATGGATCCGCGAACCGGACAGATTCTGGGGATGGTCTCGCTGCCGAGCTTTGACAACAACCTGTTCTCCACCGGCATTTCGCTGGAGGACTACTTGCGGCTCAACATCGACAAAGATCGACCGCTGATCAACCACGCCATCGGTGGTTTGTACCCACCCGGCTCGATCTTCAAGATCATCCCGGCGATCGCTGCGCTGGAAGAGGGTATCGTCGATCCACGCGACCAGTTCGTGTGCAAGGGTACGTTGTGGGTTCCGAACAGATATTTCCCGGACGATCCTGAAATGGCTCAGCCGTTCTACTGCTGGGCGCAGGAAGGGCATGGCCTGGTGAACTTGAATACCAGTCTGGCTCAGTCCTGCGACATCTACTATTATCAGGTCACTGGTGGCTACGGTGAGTTCCCAGGATTAGGTCTCGATCTGCTGGCGGAATATTCCAGGATGTTCGGACTCGGTCAACTGACCAACATCGACCTGCTGGGCGAGAGCGTTGGGTTGGTGCCAACCGCCCGATGGAAGCGGTTGACTTATGCCGAGTCGTGGGTGACCGGTGATACCTACAACAATAGCATCGGCCAGGGTTTTGTGCTGGCAACACCGCTGCAGATGTTGAACGCGACCGCCGCAGTCGCGAATCGAGGCACGTTGTTTCGTCCGCAGCTCGTCGAGAGGATCGTCGATGCGGATGGGACGACCACGCGCGCCTTCAGGACGCAGGTCCTGCGTGAGCTACCGATCTCACAGGAATCGCTGGAACTGGTGCGGCAGGGTATGCTGTCGGCTGTGCAGTACGGCACGGCTACTGGGATCGCGTTGCCCAATGTGACCGTGGCCGGCAAGACCGGAACCGCTGAGTACCCCGGCCCACGCGATTCCAAGGGACATCTGCCAACACATGCCTGGTTCACTGCATTCGCACCCTATGAAGACCCGGAAATCGTAATCATCGTGTTCGTCTATGGTGGGGGTGAGGGTTCACTGGTTGCGGTGCCTGTCGCGCACGAGGTTCTCAGCTATTATTTCTCGGTTTCGAATGTGACGGAAGGCGGAGATTCGTTGCTCGTGCCGCCCACGCCAGTGGGGATGACCGCGGGGCAGATCATCACCGGTGGACAGGTGATCGTGGGCGGGCCGAGCGTAGCCGGTGGGCAGGCTATCACCGGCGCTGAAACGAGCGCGCAGCCCGCACCTGCGGAGCCGCTGCCCGCCGCAACGCCCGGCAGTTATGCAGGCCGCCTGGTGAAGGTCGATCCGGCAGCGGCCGAGACCAGCGTGCTGATCGGGACGGTGGTCGATCGCAACGGCGTGGGCATTCCGGGCGTCCAGGTGACGATCAATGGCGGTGGCGAACCGATTTTCGAGCCGGTTACCGGGCCGAATGGCGAGTTCCGCTACAACCTGCTGAACCCTTACTCCTCGCCGCGTTGGAATGTACGCGTGCTGGATGCGCCGAGTTCGGAGGAAATTCACCTGGACGTGGAACCGTTCAGACAGTACACCGTGCAGTTTCAACAGCAGTGATCGGAGATTGTGCGTGCTGACGAGAGGGGACGAGGTCTCATCCGTCCCTCGACCAGATTTCGAGTTTGAGGGTACCGTATGAACCGCAAAAACGAATTGACCATTCGGGGTACCAAAAATGGCCTGGTGATCAATCTTCCGGATGTGGGTGAGCTGGATGACCTGCTGAGCCAATTGAAGACGCGTCTCCATGCTACCGCCTCTTTTTTCCGGGGTGGGCGGGTTGCCCTGCAGGTGGGCACCAGGGACCTTTCTAAAGAAGACCTCGAACGAATTGGGGGCATTCTGGACGAGGAAGGCGTTTCCCTCTGGTCGGTGTTTGGCAAATCGGAACTTACCCAAAGCGCCGCGCGAGAGTGGGGACTCGAGACCGATCCGTTCGAACAGGAGATGCCGCGCAAGCCCGGTTATACGGAGAGACAGTCGGTGATGGACTACAGCAACCAGCCGGGAGCGTCGGCGATCTTGATCCGCAGAACGCTCCGCTCGGGGCAGCGCGTGGTGCATCCCGGCGACGTTACGCTGATCGGCGATGTCAATCCGGGTGCGGAAATCGTCGCCGGTGGCAGCATCGTCGTGTGGGGCAAACTGCGCGGTACGGCACATGCCGGCGCATCGGGGGACGATGGTGCGGTCGTGTGTGCGCTGTCGCTCTATCCGACCCAATTGCGCATCGGCAATTACATCACCCGTTCGCCAGAAGGCAGTCCCACCCCGGTCAGAATGCCGGAAATCGCCAGTGTGCAGGGGGAGAAAATCGTCGCCGAACCGTGGTCTGGCGCCTAGTTACACAGAAGTCTCAAGAAGGTGGGCAGCATATTGGTCCAGTGGCACTCCTTTATGAAAGGAGAACTGAAATGTCCGTACAAGTTGTAACCATCACTTCTGGCAAGGGAGGGGTGGGCAAAACCACCACGGCCGCAAATCTGGGGGTTAGCCTGGCTCTGTTGGGGAAGCGCGTGGTCTGTATCGATACCGATATCGGGCTGCGCAACCTGGATGTGGTCATGGGGCTCGAAAATCGGATCGTGTACGATCTGGTGGACGTGGTGGAGGGGAACTGCCGCTTGCGCCAGGCGATGATCAAAGACAAGCGCCTGTCCGAGTTGTATCTCCTGCCCGCTGCGCAGACGCGCGACAAGACAGCGGTTGGCCCGGATGACATGGTTGCGTTGTGCGCGCAGATGAAAGACGATTTTGATTATATCCTGATCGATTCGCCGGCGGGGATCGAGCAGGGTTTCCGCAATGCTCTCGCCCCTGCTGACCGCGTGCTCATCGTCACCACGCCGGAGGTGTCCGCCGTTCGCGACGCGGACCGGATCATCGGCCTGGTAGAGGCTGCCGAGAAACCGAGTCCGAAGTTGATCATCAATCGGATTCGTCCGGAGATGGTGGACCGTGGTGATATGCTGAGTACGGTGGATATCATCGAGATCCTGGCGATCGACCTGATCGGGATCGTCCCCGACGATGAGGACATCATCGTCTCCACCAACCGCGGCGTTCCCGTGGCTTTCGAGAACAATTCGTCGGCGGGAACGGCGTTCAGAAACATCGCCCGCCGGATCGAAGGGGAAGAGGTGCCCTTCATGGCACTCAAGGATCAGGCCGGGTTCTTCAAACGGCTGGTCAAGCTGGTGAGACAAGGTTAGCAAATGAAATCCGGCGTCGATCACTGTCACGAGTTGTCAGGAGGGGCCACAATGGATTTTTTGAAAAAACTCGTCGGTCAGAAGCAGCCATCCAGTCGGGACGTTGCTAAAGAGAGACTCAAGTTGGTCCTGGTGCACGATCGTGTCAGCATGTCACCGCAGATGTTGCAGACCCTGAAGGACGAATTGATCGCGGTGATTTCTCGACATCTCGATGTCGATCAGGCCGGTGTACAGATCACCATCGGCGAAGGAAATCGTCTCGTGGCCGATATTCCGCTCCTGCCGAAAGGAGACCGTCGCACCCACTAGGGGATGGTGAATTGGAGGATGCAGATTATTCATGGGTAGAGAAAGCTGGCGGAACCTCGATCTGTCGTTGTTGGTGGTGACCGTTGTGCTCATCGCCATCGGTGTCGTTGCCGGTTACAGTGCAACGATCAACACGGCGGGTCTGGAGAGCCTGACGTACCGGCAGGTCGTCTATGCCATCATCGGATTCATCGTGATGATAATCCTGGCCTTCGTCGATTATCGTTTCCTGGCGAACATCCAGAGACCGTTATACGTCTTGGTGATCGTCGTGTTGGCGATCCTGTTGGGCGTCGGGCAGATTCGGTTTGGGGCGCAGCGCTGGATCGACACCCAGTTCTTTCCGATTCAGCCCGCGGAGATTGCCAAAATCCTGATTATCGTGGTCTTGGCGAAGTATTTGACGAACAACATCGAAATGATGGGCTATTTCCAGCACATCATTTTCTCGCTGTTGTTCATCTTGCCGCCGGTGCTGCTGATCTTCTTCCAGCCCGCATTGGGGACGAGCATCTCCATTGCTGCCGTGTGGCTGGGGATGGTCTTCGCCGCAGGTGCCAGGGTATGGCACCTGGCAGTTCTTGGCCTGGGAGGGGTGGTCGCTCTTCCCTTACTCTGGATGGTAATGCAGGACTATATGCGTCAGCGCGTCTACACGTTTGTGAATCCCCTGAGCGACCCGCTCGGCGCGGGGTACAATGTGATTCAGGCGCGCATCGCCATCGGCAGTGGTGGAATCTGGGGAACCGGCTTCACTCACGGCAGCCAGAGCCAGCTTCACTTCCTGCGGGTTCGTCATACGGACTTCATCTTC
>CAZPTF010000091.1:0-12890 GCA_964589015.1 uncultured Anaerolineae bacterium | reverse complement strand
GAAGCTACTGGCCGATGGCGGCAATGAGACGCTGGTTCTGGGGATCCGGCCCATGGATGTCCGGATTTCCAAGGAACAAGGAGATGACACGCCGATTGCGACCGAAACCTTCGTCTATGAGCCGCAGGGTGAGACCTGCCAGGCAACGGTTCGATTGGACGATCAACTGGTAAACATCGAAACGATTGGGGATTTCTTCACCCAGGCCGGAGAACAGGTGTGGATTGGATTCGATACGAGCAAATTGCACTTGTTCGATTCCAGGACGGGGAAAAACCTCGCGATCTAGACGGTTCAACAACGTTTCTCGCGCGGACACGAAAGGAGAGACAAACGTCCACATGGCTGAAGTACGTTTGGATAAAGTCAAAAAGATATACGGTGACACTGTTGCAGTCGATGAACTATCTCTGCACTGTAAGAACTCGGAGTTCTTCTTTATTCTGGGACCGTCCGGCGCAGGAAAGACCTCTATTCTGAAGATGATTGCCGGCTTGACCTCGGTGGATGGCGGAGACATCTACCTGGGCGACAGGATCGTCAACGAGCTGGAACCCGGTCTGCGCAACGTGGCTATGGCCTTCGAGGCCTACGCGCTTTACCCGCACCTCAGCGTCTTCGAGAACATCGCTTTCCCATTGCGCGCTCCGGTGCGCCGCAACCAGTTCACCGAGGCCGAGGTCAAGGCACGCGTGCAACGCATCGGCAAACTGCTGCGCATCGACGAGCTGCTGCAGCGCATGCCCACGCAGTTGTCCGGCGGGCAGAAACAACGTGTCGCGCTGGGACGTGCCCTGATCCGCGAACCGGAAGCGTTTCTCCTGGACGAGCCCATCGCCCATCTCGATGCCAAGCTCCGCCACCACATGCGTGCCGAGCTGAAGGCAATGCAGAAAGAGTTCGGGACGACTGCCATTTACACCACACCGGACCAGCTTGAAGCGTTGTCGATGGCCGACACGATTGCTGTCATCAACAAGGGTAAACTCCACCAGATCGGGACGCCCCTGGAGATCTACAACCGGCCGGCCGACGAGTTCGTGGCACGTTTCGTGGGCGACCCCCCGATGAATTTTCTGACGGCTCCTGGCAGTCCGAGGTCGGAGGGCATGCAGACTTACCTGGATGTCGATGGTCTGCGCATCGCCGTGTCGCCGCGAATCCAGTCTTCCATCGCCCAGCAATCCCGCGAGCACCTGCATGTGGGTATTCGCCCATCCGATATTGCTCTAAGCCACGCCGATACGGGAAGTGGCTGGGCCGGAGAGGTCTATCTCGTCGAGCAAGTGGGGCGATCTCACATCTTCACCATTCAGATCAAGAAGGACATGCTGAAGGCGAAGGCGCCACTCGATTTCGAGGCCACCGTAGGTAACACACTCTATCTTTCCTTCAACCCGGACAAGATCTACTTGTTCGACGAAGGAACAGGGAAGAGCATCTGATCGTGTAGCTTCAGCGAGTAGAGCCGAGAACGTGCAGCGTCTGCACTCACCACATGCGCATCTCAAACAGCGAGTGGCCCAATTATGCGTTCTCGTGGGCCACTCCCTTTTTTTGAGGTGGTCGATCTTGCGCCACGGCGCACCAGAGCTAGAGCCAGAAGCAACTCGCGATGCTGGAACAAATCCAACGGAGAGGACAGTATCATGGCAGAATCAATTACGAGAACAATCACGCCCAATGACCTGGAAGCGTTTTGCATTCAGGCCATGTACAAAGCAGGTATGACCGACGCCGATGCGTGCACTTCGGCACGGGTGATGGTAACGAACGACACGTGGGGGATCCATACGCATGGCAGCAGGCAGCTTCGCTACTTGCTGCGCGCCCTCCGCGATGGCCGCCTGGACGCACGCGCTGTACCGGAAGTCATCGCGCAAGGGCCAGCCTGGGCTCTCGTGGACGGGCACAATGCGTTCCCGATGGTCACGGCAACCCAGGCGATGGCCGTGGCGATCCAGAAAGCGCGAGAGTGCGGCATCGCCTATGTCGGTGTGAAGGGCAGCAGCCATTACGGCGCGGCCGGCTATTACGCCAACATGGCCGCAGATCTGGACTTGATCGGCATCTCCGTAACGAACACTGACCCGATCATGACCGTTCCCGGTTCGAGCGGCAGAGTCTTCGGGACCAATCCCTTCGCCTATGCGATTCCCGCCGGCGAGGAGAAGCCCGTATTCCTGGACATCGCGGTCAGCACCGTCGCCGCTACAAAAGTCCTCGCCGCCAGAGACACGGGCAAACAGATACCTGACAACTGGATAGTCGACAAAGACGGCCTCCCTTCCACTCAGCCACAGGATTTCGTCGATGGAGGCGCGATGGTGCCCATGGCCGGACACAAAGGATACGGTTTCGCCCTGCTGGTGGAAGTCCTGGCCGCGGTCATGACCGGTGCGGGAATTACTCAGGAAGTTCCGAGCTGGATCGCCGACCAACCCAACCCGATCAATCAGGGACATGCGTTCATCGCAATCGACGTAAGCAAGATGACGCCCATCGAACAGTTCAAACAGCGGATGGACAGGATGATTCGCGAAATCAAATCAGCACCCAAAGCGAAGGGTTCCACGCGCATCTATTTGCCGGGCGAAATGGAATGGGAGCGACGCGAAAGCGCCCTGGAACAGGGCATGACGCTACCCGAGCATGTGATCGGCAGTCTGGCCGGCGTGGCGGAAGACTGGGGATTGGAGAACGAACTGAAAACGCTGTTGGGTTAGAGCCACCGCTCGCTCCGGACTGTGATTGCCAGACGGCATTTTTACACATACGCCCGTAGAGTCCCTTCCAGCGCCAGGGGATTTGACAAGCCATTTTAGCAATGATATGCTTGATCCCGGCGATGGCTCGGCGCTGTCCGAAAATATGCGCTGGCAGGAAGGATAGCGGGTGAAACGTACAGAGCACGCAGGGCTCTCCAAGATCGTTGGCATTTTGCAATCTTCTCAGGCTCCAATGGTCGTACTATGGCTTCTCATTATCGCCTATTGCCTGACATTTGGAGTGCTGTCCATCCTGCAGCACAACGCATTTGGGACGTCAATCTACGATCTGGGCAATGTGGATCAAGCAGTGTGGAATACGCTGCACGGACGCATCCTGCAATTCACGACCCAGCCACGCATGGGCGACATTCGGTTATCCATGCACATCGAGCCGATACTGCTGCCGATTTCTTTGCTCTATCTGATCTACAGTAGCCCCAAGACATTGCTCATCGTGCAGACGTTGGCCATCGGGCTGGGTGCATGGCCGCTCTTTTTGATCGCCCGCCGTAAATTGAGATCCGGCTGGTCTGCGCTTGCGTTTTCGGCGGCCTATCTATTGCTTCCAGCGCTGGAGGCAGCGAACTGCTTCGAGTTTCACGCGGTCGTCATCGCTCCGGTGTTCCTGTTGTTTACATTCTACTTCGCGGAAAAAACGTCCAGGAAACAACACCTCACCCGGTACCTTCCCGTCTACGGCTTCGCCCTGCTGGCAATGAGTTGTAAGGAAGACATCCCCTTGCTGATCTTCACGATGGGGCTCTATTTCGTCGTCTCGCGCAAATGGGAATCCGGACTGCCGCTGATGATCCTGGGGATCGTCTGGTTCTACGTCGCCATCTACGTGATCTTCCCCGCGGTCAGACAGGGCGAGGGTTCGCCGTTCATGCGCTACTACCAAGACTTCGGAGACAACCCACTCACAATCGTGAGTACGCTGTTGACCCACCCACAATTGACAGCAAACACGCTTCTAACCCGCGATAACTTGAATTACATGGTGGGCCTGCTGTTCCCGTTTGGTTTCCTTCCCATCCTCGGCCTCCCGATTCTGTTGATCGCCGCCCCCTCAATCGGGATCAACCTGTTGAGCTCTTTTCCACTCATGCACGAACTGGAGGCAAAACAATACCCGGTTCCGATCGTCCCGTTCGTCGCATTGTCCGCCGTGTATGGCACGTATTACTTCAGCCGCTGGGTAAAGAAGGAACGCGTGGTGATCTATGCGACTTCCGTGTTGGTATTGATCTGTGCCTTAACCTACCACCACTTCCGCGGCTTTTCGCCGCTGTCCCTGGCATACAAGCCGCCGCAGGTAACGATGCATCACCGGCTGGCCGACGATTTCATCCGCGCGATCCCGCCCGACGCCCCCTTGATCGCGCAGGACCGGCTGTTCCCCCACGTCAGCCAACGCGAGCGCGCCTACTATGTCTGGACGACCGACACGGATGCCGATTACGTCTTCCTGGATGTCTCACACCCGTCTTTTGTGAATACCGGCAACGTCCACCAATGGCTGAAAGACCAGATCAATGCACAGGACGAATTTGGGCTGATCAAGGCTCAAGATGGCTACTTGCTTTTGCAACGTGGCACCGCGCGGGCGGATATCCCCGATGAGTTCTACACGTTCGCGCACGTCGAGAATCCGCGGATCGAATACCCGGCCATCGTCGACTTCGGCGATGTGCTCAGGTTCCTGGGCTACGACATCGTCTACGACCGCGATCGAGAGGTCAATTTCGTGCTCTACTGGCAGTTGCTGCACCCAGTCGAGCGGGATTATTCCATCCGGCTTCATCTGGTCGATGCGGAAGGTGACATCGTCGAATCGACCAGCACACCGCAGCCAACGTTGGTCTGGTACCCGACCAGCAAATGGCGACCCGCCGGGGTTGTCCGTGTAGTGGCCAACACTGCACCGTGGTCTACGCAAGATCTGGAAACGTATGGGGTCGCCGTGGGAGTCTCATACGACGATTCGACGAACGGACAAACGGTCGATCTACTCCCTCGTGTCCAGACTGATCCGCACGTCACGCGCATACTCGCGAACGGTAGGCTGTTGGAATTGGCACGGTTTCGCAAACGCTGGGGCATCCAACAGGCCACCTTCGATTCACACGAGTTTTCACACCCCCACGTAGATCACGAAATTGGCGCGAGTTTCGGTCAGTTCGCAGTTCTGGAGGGTATGTCGACTCGTCCTGAGCAACCTGTGCCGGGGCGCGATGTGAATATCGAACTGATCTGGCATCCACTCACTTCCATCTCCGAGTCCTTTACGGTGTTTGTGCATCTAATCGATTCTAGTGGTAAGATATGGGGGCAGCGAGACAGCGTACCTCAGCAAGGCACCAGACCAACAACCGCCTGGGTTTCAGGAGAATACATCCGCGACAACTATACGATTCCCGTCCCGGAAGACGCCGTCAGTGAGTCACTCAGCCTTGCGGTCGGCCTGTACCGGGTCGACACTGGCGAGCGCGTGGCGGTCACCGACGAAAAGGGCACACCTGTCGATGATCACGTAACGATCGGGCTGCAATGATCGGGCAAGACGGCTGGTTCCTGTGTCCTGAGTGTGTCCGCCATCTTGACCAAGGAGATTGGAAGAAATGGGAAGGATAACGAGAAGACGCCATTGGGCGACGATAATACCCATGATAGTAAGCTTGTTGTTTGTTCCTATGTTAGCTTGCAGCTTCGGCTTTCCCCTCAACATCAAAAAGGACCCCGCTGTCCGAAATGTCGTCGTCGCCAGACGGCTGGATGACCGGCAGAGGCCCATCGATTCAACCAGGGTGTTCGAGCCAAACGACACCTTCTTCTGTTCGGTTGAAGTCGAAAACCTGGAGGCAGGGTCACAAGTCACCGCCAAATGGTTCTATGAGGAGAGGAGTCTGGATCAGTTCACACTCACAACTGACACGGCTGGATCCGGCTATCTGGGCTTCAACCTGTCCCCCGATACGGGGGTGTGGTCCTTGGGAGATTACCGCGTCGAGATCGAGCTGAACGGTAGCAAGGAACGCACCGTCAATTTCTCCGTTCAGGCGAAAGAATCGACTACTACTCCGTCCTCGCCGATAACCATCACCAGCACCGCCCAGCAGCACGAAGGAACGGTTTCTACGCCGATCGTTGTCGAGATTGCCACCGTGCCCGGCAGCACACCAACCGAGACAGTGTTGCCAGCGACTCCTCGTGCAACAACAATCCGTATGACTGCGTTGCCAGTTCCAACTGCGACGATGCCCGCAGACTCCACTCAGCAGAAGAGCGTGAGTTCGCCGACTCCGTCCAGCACGGCGACCGCGGTCGCCGTGCAGACGCGGGGCAGACCCACTGTAAGCCCTACGGCAGCCGCATCCCCAATCGCGACGGCTGCTGTCCTGACCACGCCAGGGCTATTTCTCGCTGTCTCTCCTGTCACCGGTGTGACACTCGCCCGCCAGTTGGACGAGACACAGAAACCCGTAGAGCCTACGAACGTGTTCGACTACACAGACACGTTCTTCTGTTCGGTCGAAGTCGAGAATCTGGCAGCAAATTCGCAAGTCACGGCAAAGTGGTACCGCGGTGAAGAAATTCTCGATGAATTCACGCTGACGACGGACACCGCCGGTTCGGGCAACCTGGGGTTCAACCTGTCCGCGGAAGAAGGCGGGTGGCCACTCGGCGCATATCGTATCGAAATCGATCTGAACGGTGTGCCCGTGCGTAGTGTGGAGTTCACCGTGCAACCTCCCGCCGATGCGATTCGCTCTCAAGTAAAGTCGGCAATCCTGACCCGGGCGGTGGACGATAGCAATAAACCAACCGACCCCAGCCTGGTCTTTTTGCCCACTGATGTCATCCATTGTTCGGTCCGTGCGGACCTGGGAAAAGCATCGCGGCTCACTGCACGGTGGTACGACAACGGTAATCTCATGGAAGACTATGTCACTACGTTCACAGTGCAGGAGAACAAGACCGACACATACGCCGATTTCTATCTGGCCCCTGCGGCACCGCTGCTCCCAGGGCCATATTCGTTGGAGATCCTCCTGGACGACCGCTTGAGCAGAGCGATGGATTTCACCGTTCAAGATGAGATCGCGGAGGGTCTTCCCCTCGTCGCCAGTGCGACACTGACACCAACACTGCTCGAGATCACTCTACAACCCGCGCAGGCATCTCCGGTCATCGACGTGTCAGAAGCGATGATCGGACGCATCAGTTTTTCAACCGCGGTGACCGACGACCATCAAGCGATCAATCCAGGTACGCAATTTGCCGCTGGTACGAAGACGATCTATGCGACATTCGATTACCAGGGATTCGCCATTGGGAGCAAGTTCGCGCAAGTGTGGTATTTGGACGGTGTCGAAACCGCCAGAGGCGATTCCGCCTGGGAGCGAGAACAAAGCGGGCACTACGAGGGGAGTCTGAATAACGAGCAAGGTTTGCTGGAAGGCAATTACCGGCTGGACATTCTTTTGGACGGCAATGTGTTGGGCTCAGGCGAATTCACGATTGGCGAAACCGTCGAGACCGGCGTCACACCGGCAGCAACCGTCCTGCCTGTAGCACCGATTACAGCCATCGTGCCGACCGTAGCGCCTCAAGGTCCCACCATTGGCCCCATCAACTTCTCCAGCGAAGGTCTCACGGCACAACAACCCATGATTCCACGCACCAACTTCCCTGAAGGGACGAGAATTGTCTATGCGACATTCACGTACAGTAATTTCCAGGTGGGGCAGGTATTCGAGCAGCTCTGGTATCTCGACGGACAGGAAAGTGGCCGCGGGAGCTTCGTGTGGACGGATGCTTCAACCGGTCAATACCAGGGAAGCCTGAACAACGAGAATGGCTTGTTGCCGGGTGAATACCGTCTGGAAATCAAATTGAACGGCCAGTCGCTCGGCGCCGGGAACTTCATCATCGAAGGTGCCCAGATCACCGCTGTAGTGACACCGGTCGTCCCCACTCAAGCGCTGGAGCCCACCTTCACTCCCGTCCCGGTTACGACCCAACCCGAAGCCCCCAGCCGCGTGTTCAAGGTCGTCTACACCGCCACCGAAGGTGACGTTCACAGCCTGTGGACAATCAATTTGGATGGGACCAATCGGGCGTTTCTCACCGACCATGCCAGCGATCCATCCTGGTCACCGGATGGCAATTCGATCGCCTTCTACGGCTGGGATGGACATCCGCGCGGTGGCGGTGGGGTTTATCAGATCAGCGTCGATGGAACCAACGTGCGCGAAATCTGGAATCAGGGCAGCGCAGAATACCTGGACTGGTCGCCGGCCGGGCCCAAGGTTGCGATGAACGCGCTTGTAGCCGGCACCCAAAACAAGCGGCTGGTGATCTATGCCATTGATGCGCAGCAATGGCACGATATCGGCCCCGGCGAACAACCCAGCTTTTCACCAGACGGCGCCAATATCGTCGCTCGCACCTGTCTGGGCAGCAATTGTGGCCTGTTTGTGATGGGCCAGGGTGGGGAGAACAAGACACGCGTGACAGCCAGCGCCGATGATGCCATGCCATCCTGGTCTCCATTGGGAGATCGCATCGCCTATTCCAGCCAGAAGGACGGGAACTGGGACATCTGGGTCGTAAATACCGACGGAACCGGCTCGACGCGGTTGACACAGGACCTCGGCATCGACGCCATGCCTGTTTGGCTACCGGACGGCAGCGGCATTGTGTACCGTTCCACACGTGACGGCGCCTGGGGTATCTGGGCCATGAATCCCGACGGCAGCAACGCCTGGAAGCTCGTCGATGCACCAGCGGCTGCGGACTGGGGACGCGATCGGCTGGACGTCTATTGAGTCCAATGAAGGTACACCTTTCCGCGCTGGGCTGCAAACTGAACCAGAACGAAATGGAGACGATCGCCAGGCAACTCGCAGCCGCAGGGCACCAGGTTGTGTTGGATCCGGCGGACGCGGACACGATCATCGTAAATACATGTACGGTCACGCATGTCGCCGCGCGAAAGTCACGGCAGCTAGCGCGCCGCCTGCATCGCGCCAACAGCAGCGCGCGGCTCGTGCTGACCGGGTGTTTTGCGGAAATTTCGCGAGAGGAAGCGGCCAAACTCCCGGGTGTGTCCAGAGTCGTGGGGAACCAGGAGAAAGACGGACTCATCAAGCTTCTCGGTTTGGCGCCGGATGAATCCCTGGTGAGCCATCCGGACGCGAGCGGAATCACTCCACAACTACGTACGCGCGCGTCGGTCAAAATCCAGGATGGCTGTGACAACGAATGCACTTACTGCATCGTCCGCATCGCCCGTGGCGCCCAACGCAGCCGAGCCAAAGACGAAATCATGGCCGAGATCCGTGCCCGGTTGCACGCTGGTTATCAGGAGATCGTGTTGACCGGCGTGCATATCGGCGCATACGGACGGGATCAACAGCAGATTACGCAGACCAGTCTCTGGGAGCTGGTCGAGGAGATACTGGCAAACACCGCTGTTCCCCGGTTGCGCCTCTCCTCAATAGAACCGTGGGACATCGCTGGCGAGAACCTGAGACTGTGGGAAGATAAACGGCTATGCCGGCACCTGCATCTGCCGCTGCAAAGCGGCAGCAATGCGGTGCTCGGTCGCATGAGAAGGCACTATACCTCCGCGACATTCGCCGGCCTGGTCGAGCACGCCCGTCGGATCGTCCCGGAAATCGCCATCACAACCGATGTGATTGTGGGCTTCCCCGGAGAGACAGAGGCGGAATTCGCGGAGACCCTGCGGTTTGTCGAAGCCATGCACTTCCGCAAAGTCCACATTTTCCCGTTTTCGAGCCGTGAAGGGACGGAGGCTGCCGGGTTCTCACCTCAGCTCGCCCCGCAGGTCAAACAAGATCGCGTTCAGCGCCTGGCGCAGATCGCCAAGCGGAACGAAATGATTTACTGCGAGCAGTTCGTCAATCGCACGGTAGAGGTCCTTTGGGAAACTCAAACAGGAGCAGCGGAGTGGTCGGGGTTGACCGATCACTATGTGCGCGTCCATGCACACCACCCGATTGACATCCGTAACACGATCACGCCCGTATACATCAGCGCGCTCAGCTCAACTGGACTTTGTGGACACATCCTGTAGCTATTGGTTTGTCCTCAGTGTGGGATATGACGCCAAACAGCAACCGAAGGATGAATCCGTAACCTCATATCAATAGTCAGACAAACAGGAAGAAGGGGGAAACGTTGTGGACTGCATTTTCTGCGGTATCGTCGCAGGCAAGGTGCCCGCAAACATCGTCTATCAAGATGAGCTGGTGACGGCATTTCGAGACATCAAGCCGCAAGCTCCCATCCATATTCTGGTCATTCCCAACGTCCACCTGGAGTCCGTCAGCAACCTCCAATCGGAACACGACCGCCTGGTCGGTCACATGATCTCCATCGCCAATCAACTTGCCGTTCAGGAAGGGATCGATCAGAGCGGGTATCGCCTGGTCATCAACCGTGGCGAGCATGGTGGGCAGTCGGTCTATCACCTGCACGTCCATTTGCTGGGTGGACGTTGGATGCGCTGGCCTCCAGGATGATTGACACCGTCCCCAAACTTTGATACAATGCCTGCGATGCACTGCGGAACAAGTCAAGCAGACAAGGACGTTCAAGCAGGGAGACACGCGAATGGCCAGAGTATTTGTATCCAACCATCCTTTGATTCGGCACAAGTTGACGTTGCTACGGGATGCGAACACTGAACCCAAAAAATTCCGCGAGATCGTCAGAGAAATGGCCATGTTGCTCGCCTACGAAGCGACCCAAGACCTGTGTACGGAAACCGTCGAAGTAGTCACCCCGATGGAAACGACTGCGGGGGCAGTGCTGAAAGAGAAGATTGGGTTGGTGCCGATTCTGCGCGCCGGGTTGGGGATGGTCGATGGCATCTGGGAGCTGATGCCGTCGGCAGAGGTTTGGCATATCGGACTGTATCGCGATCATGACACCTTGAAGCCCGTCGAATACTACAACAAGCTCCCTATCGAGCCAACTGTGCAGGTTTGTTTGATCCTCGATCCGATGTTGGCGACAGGGGGGTCGGCAGTGACGACGGTGAGTATTCTGAAGAGATGGGGAGCGCAACGGATCAAGTTCGTCGGGCTGATCGCCGCACCGGAAGGCATTGCAAGATTGAGCCAGGCGCATCCCGACGTTGACATCCATCTCACCGCAATCGATGAATACCTGACACCGGAGCCCACCACTCCCGATGACCCACCTGCTGGCTATATCGTACCCGGATTGGGGGATGCGGGAGACCGGCAATTCGGAACAGCGTGACCCCATTACGGGGATCCAGATTTTGCAAGAGAAAGCACCTTGATCGGTTCACCAGAATCACCTATTGCGCCCAGGAAATCGCTCATACGGCCGGTCTTCTTCAACTGCCTGACGCTGGTCGTCATTCTCACGCTATGCCTGTACGGGCTGGGCGTGATTGGACTGTATTTGCATTGGTTTGTCCTGGAGGCCACTCCCACCGAGACGCCGACCCCAATCATCGTGACGGTCATCATGACCGCAGAACCAGGCTCGGATCAAGAGCCGATCATCATTACCGTCGTTGCGACCAGACCGCCCAACAACAGCAGACCTCTCACAGCCACGCTGGAACCGACACCGACCCAATGGTGGCCGCCGGCGACCCCAACAGCGGAATCCGTTCCCCCTGTGTCCGGCGTCGACGGAACAAACACACCGTCCGCCGATGCGCCAGAGAGCTTTCCTTCTCTGACGAGCGTGGCTGATCCCGCGGACAGCTCACCGGATCAGAACGGGACATCGACCACTTCTGCGTTGCCCAGCGTTCAGCCACTCTTCACGCCACCAGCGGAGGGGCTGGCAACTCCACCTTTCTGAGGGCCCACGACAGAGAACAGCATGCTCCCTTGCCAGACGGCTCTTGACAAAGTACAAGCGTTATGTTATGGTTCTCAGAGCAATCGGGACCCAGGAGGATCGATCGAGAATGAGCATGGTAATCCCTTTGTTCAAAACGCTCAGACCCAAGCAGTGGTTCAAGAATGTATTCGTCTTCGCCGCTTTGGCCTTCGATGTCAAGCTGTTTGACGTCGAACCGTTGTTCCGTACCATCGCCGGCGCGGTGCTGTTCTGTCTGCTGTCCAGCACCGTCTATATCGTCAACGATTTGGTCGATATCGAAAAGGACCGGCAGCACCCAACCAAAAAGAACCGCCCGCTCGCATCCGGCCAATTGTCTCCTCGCACCGCAGGGATCGCAGCGCTGCTGATCGCCGTGATTGGTTTGCCCCTTTCATTCTGGCTCGAACCTTCCTTCGGCGCAATTGCGTTGGGTTACGTACTGATGATGATCGCCTATTCCTTCTGGCTGAAGAACATCGTCATCATCGATGTCATGACTATCGCCGCCGGGTTCGTGTTGCGCGTAATCGCCGGCGTCGTCCTCGTCCACGTGGAACGGTTCTCTCCGTGGCTCTACGTCTGCACTACGCTACTCGCGTTGTTCCTTGCGGTGGGAAAGCGTCGTAACGAGCTTTTCCTGCTGAAAGACAATGCCAACAACCACCGCGCCATCCTGGACGAGTACACAATGAGTTTCATCGATGAGATGATCGCGATACTCTCTGCAGCCACGTTAATCGCTTACTCGCTTTACACTTTCTCTGCAGAAAATCTGCCGAAAGACCACACTATGATGTTGACGCTGCCCTTCGTGTTGTATGGACTTTTCCGCTACCTCTATCTCATTCATGTCAAAAACGCAGGTGGCGCTCCGGAGGAAATTGTCCTGCGTGACAAGCCGCTGCTGGCCGCTTTGGGGTTGTGGGGACTCGCCGTCGTCTTGGTTCTATACGTAGCGCAGTAGGGGGCGTGAGGCTCACGCCCAAGACCGTCTTACGCACTCGAAGTGAAAAGAGGTGCAGCGGTATTCGCTGCACCTCTTTCTGTCTCACCGTGTGAGTGTCCAGTGCGCGGACGTGAGACACAAACACAGGTATCCAAGCCCAACAAGAGCTTGGATACCTTCAATGCCTGTTACAAAGACAGAGATACGCTGAACAAAGGATGTCGTTCCCGATTTGACGCGCTACCGCTTGGTGTACTGTGGCGCCTTCCGGGCTC
>CAZPTF010000090.1:0-12908 GCA_964589015.1 uncultured Anaerolineae bacterium | reverse complement strand
CCGAATCAAGGCCAACTTCTGGCGCATCCCCTTGGAGTATTCGCCCAGTCGCTTGTCACGGGCATCCCATAATTCGAAACGCTGCAACAACAGTGCGCTGCGTTCCCGGCGCACCTGCACCGCCATTTCCTGCAACTCACCGAAGAAATCGAGGTATTCCAGCGCCTTCATCCGCAGGTAGAGTCCCTGGAATTCGGTCAGCAGGCCAACCGCATGGCGCACTTGCTGCGCGTCGCGGACGACATCATACCCGGCCACGCTGGCACGCCCCTCCGAAGGTTTCAGGATGGCAGCGAGCATGCGTACGGTTGTCGTCTTCCCGGCCCCGTTCGGACCAAGCAACGCCAGAAGTTCCCCTTCTCCGACGTTGAGTCCGAGACTACGAACGGCTGTGAATGTACCAAAACGCTTTGTCAAACTGTCTGTCTGAATCATCGAATACTGCTCTTCTCGCCAATAGCACACACGACCCTCAGTCTCATCCTAGCAGCTTTCGGCACGCGAGACAATAGGAGTGTGATATTACGTTATTTTTCCACGAACACCTCGGTGAGATACCAGATCGTTCCTTCAGCGGTCTGGGTACTGGCGATGCCAAATCCGGTCTGGTTGTAGGCACCGTCCAACAGATTCTCACGATGCGTCACGCTCTCCATCCATTTGGACAGAGACAGATGAGGCAACAAATCCACCTCGGTGGGACCGAGAAAATACGCGATGTTTTCTCCCGCCTGCAGGTAATCGAAATTGTTGGACAGCAGCAATTGTTCCAGAGGCAATGGGCCGCCATCCGGGTCCTCGTGGCTGAAGTAGCCGCGTTCCGCCATGTCCTGGCTTCTTTCCTGCGCGATCAGATCGAGGACGGCTTGCTTTTCCAGCACCGGAATTCCGGCCTTCTGGCGCTCTTCGTTGACCAACTGCACGCTCAACACTTCCGCTGCAGCGTAGGGTGCACCAACGACCACCGCCTCATTAGACGCGCCACTCGCGTAAGCTTGTTCGACCAACTGCGGTGAAGGGGTTGGTCCGAGCAATGCAACAGGCTGAGCGGGCAGCGGCGTGCTGGTAGGAAGCGCAATCACTCGTGTGAAGGTGGGTGTGGGCGGGATGGTTGGTGTGCGCGTTGCCGTCGGCGTCGGTGTGAAAGTAGGCGTAGCTGTTGGCGTCGGCGTCAGCGTCGGGGTAGCCGTGGACGTCGGTGTCGAGGTTGGGCGCGGGGTGGCTGTCGGTGTCGTCAGGCGCAGAGACATCTCCAACAGCGAGACCAGGTTGGGATCCCGTCCGCCAAAGAGATTTTCGGGCAACAGATTCCTGGAAGTTCCCAGGGACAGAATCACAAACACGAAGAACAGCAGCGTCACAACAACCAGGACCGCCAGACAGCCCAAAGTGAAATTCTGTGATTTCGTCAGAATATCATCTCCTCTATCATCATCTGTCACCCACCGACGCAAAACGGAACACTGCATCGATCAAAAGGTATCTGGGACCGACTTCCACGTCCCATCATCGGCCAGCACGTAGATCAACCCTTCGTTCGACCAAAGCATCACGCCCCGTTCGAAACGCATTGCAGCCCCCACGTATCCGATTTCCAGCGCGATTGCCCACCCCGGATCACGTGGTGTGCCGTGCAGTTGTTCCAGCCACACTTTTCCAAAACCAAAGCGTGGCTGCACGAACCCTGCAGGGGGAACCAACGCGGGGTCCTCTTCCGGCAAATCGGAATGCCACGTATCTGCGAAGGATTGCCAGGCCCCATTCGCATGCAACATATAGATCCGGTTCTCATCCTTCACATATAGCATTTTCCCGCGCTCAAACTCCTGCCGAGCCATTTCCGGAGATCGTTCCCCTTCCACCGCCCATCCAATCTTCGCGGCAATGCTCTCATCCTCGTGCCAAACCTTGCCGAACTTGCCAGCAGGCTCCTCCCCACCAGGCGGAATCCCTGCTTCGACGACATGGATATCGAGACGTTTGACGGCTCGCCCTCCCCGCTCATCGATAACCGTCACCACAACCGGATCGATGCCGCTTGAACCCGGCGCATGGTAGATCACCTCAGGGCCACTGCCAGCGATCGTACCCTGCGATGCAACCCATTCGTACAACAGTGCTCCGCCCTCAGGGTCGACGGCCACGCAGCGCAAACGCATCGAACTGTTCGTTCCCACCTCTGGGAATTCGGCAGATAGAGCCTGAATAATCGGATCCTGATTGCTCACAGTCACAGCGATATTGATCAGCACCCTCTCGCCTACGTTACGTGGCAAATAGAACGGCTCGCTGGCCGCCGCTTGCGGCCCATCAGGTCCGTAGGAAACCACCCAACGAAACGGACCCTGTCCGAGCTGCGGCGGAAATACTTCCCAGGTTTGCGTTCCGCCCTGCAACTGGCTACGCCAGTTTGGCACATCATGCCAGTTGCCCGGCGCATCCACCCATTGCACCACGGCCCACAACCCAGGTTGCACCGGCTCTACGCGCAGTTCGAGAAGACCGGCCTGCGCCACCGGAGGTGCCGTCGTCGGGGAAGGCGGCAGAGTCGATTGCTGTGTCGGCGGTTGGGGCACGGATGTAGATGCGGTGCGAGTCGCTGTCGGAACGACGAGCTGCACGGTGATTCCCGGTGTACCCACTATCTCCCCACTCCTGCGCGTCGGAACCAACAGGGAAAGTGTCGCAGGAGCTTTGAATATGCTCGCCAAGTCGGGCTGGCCGTTGCCCTTCAACACAACGAACACCAGGAAAACAACGGCCGTCAGCAAACACAGCCCTATTCCACCCAGCACCAGCAACGTCACCCATGGAAACCCCTCATGCTGTGCGGCTGCGGTCGCAGATGATGCGGCTGGCACCGTGCTATGCGGTACGGCTACACTGACACGTTGCGGCGGGTGTGCCATCATCCGCTCGGACCACACCGGCGTATTCGAAGCGGAGTCTATGGTCTGTCCCGCAGTTGCCAGGGTTTCCTGTGCTTCAGCCAATGAACCGAGCTCCTTTTCGACCCGCAGATCGAACCCCTGGGTGCGTGCGACCCGATCGATGGCACGGATGAACTCAGAGTCATCCTGGTAGCGACCTTCCGGAGCTTTGGCAAGGCAACGGTTCACCAACTCAGCAACCGCCGCTGGAATATCATACTGCTGTGCCCAGCCCGCAGGAACCGGATCGTGCAGGTGTTTCATCAGCACAGAGACCGGACTATCCCCGGAGAACAACAGTTGTCCGGTCAGCATCTCGTAGAGCACTACCCCGAGAGAGTAGAGATCCGACCGTTGGTCGACTCGCTTCCCCATAGCCTGTTCCGGTGAGATGTAATGTGGCGTGCCGACCATGAAACCGGCGCCGGTCAGTGTGCTCATATCCACCGACTTGGCAATGCCGAAATCCATCACCTTGATCCGCCCGTTGGGCTGAATCATGATATTTTGCGGTTTGATATCGCGGTGGATGACCCCACGCCGGTGGATCGAGGTTAGCGCCTCGGCCACTTGCCGCACAATGTACAGCGCCTGCTCAGGAGGAAGCTTGCCCTGTCCCTGGATGAGTGCCTTGAGCGTCCGGCCCTCGACGAACTCCATCACCAGAAACGGCTGCGTTCCCTCATGTCCATGATCCAGCAAACGGACAAAATGGGGATCGTCCAGTCCGGCCAACAAATCGGCCTCCCGATCGAATCGTGAACGTGTATCGGCAGCACTCGCAACGTGCGCATGCAGCACTTTAACCGCCACGATCTGGTTGGTTTGGAGATTGCGCGCGAGATAAACGGTAGCCAGCCCGCCACTGCCTATCTCATCGTAGATCTTGTATGACCCGTTGAGGGTCTTGCCTATCATGAAGCACCTCGAAAACCAGGATCGGAATCAACCAACAACCAGGCACACAGACGGCGACACGAATACATGCCACTGCAGGGAATCGTATCGGGAAAATACACACCATCCTATGATCAGGTATTATACTACGAATCGTGCGGTAATAACAAGGGATCGCCTCCGTACAACTGGACCCATTTGACAATGCGGGGCATCCAGCGCACAATGGACAGGTTGGCTGGCATCGGATGTGGCAACAGGTCATTTGGAATCCACACACGGGGCATCGAGGAGAATTCTGTCATGGAAACCAGAAACATGCGGTTTTTGGAGCGGGACTGCGTTGAATTGAGCAACGGGCAGATGACCCTTAGAGTCACGCGATCAGACGGGCTGCGTATTATCTATCTGGCGAGCCCAGGCGGCAGGAACATCATGGCAGAAGTGCCGGATATCGAGATACCGCCGCCGGTGGGAGGCAAACCGGTGTTCAAGCTGATTGGGGGACACCGTCTCTGGTACGGTCCCGAAGTCGAGGGCCGGACGTATCGCGCCGACTACCTGGATTCGCTGGAGATCACGCCGCTTGCGGACGGCGTTCGGGCGATTCAGGAAACGGATCCTGCCGGAATGCGGAAGACGATGGACATTCAACTCGCCTCTGACAAACCGCAGGTTACCGTCACACAGTCGCTGGAGAACCACGGCCAATGGCCGGTCGAGACCTATCCCTGGGGGTTGACTGTGGTCAGGCCGGGCGGTTTCGCAATCTTACCTCAGACGACAGAAGCGGCAGACTTGTACGCACTGACTCCCAACCGCGCGCTTGTGCTCTGGACATACACCCACATTAGAGATCCGCGACTGGTGCTGGGCGACCGTTACATCCTGATTCACGCCAATCCCGAGATAAGCAATTCTCTGAAGGTTGGCTGTGCCAACAGACGAGGCTGGTTTGCCTATTTCATCGACAGGACGTTGTTGGTCAAGGCAGTGGAATACCAGGAAGGGATGGAATACTCCGATATGGGGTGTTCTGCCGAAATATACACGAACAACCGGTTCCTGGAGCTCGAAGCATTGGCGCCCTTGACCATCCTCGAGCCAGGAGAAACGACGACCATCACCGAGACCTGGACCGTTTTCGGTGATGTCGATATCGAGGCCACGGAAGACAGCGTCGCGAAAGCGGTCGAAACACTCTGCCTGGACGATCTGGGCTGAGCGGGCTGCGGCAGCAGGCAGATCGTCCATGTCACCTGCGCAAAGCCCCGGTGTGACACGGCTGGCATTGAACTGAACTCGGCTCACCGGAGGAACGCTGATGGCCCGGTTACACCCCAATGGGATAACGGACAACAATCGCTTTTTGAGAGCAGGTCTCCTGGTTCTTCTCCTGGTTCTCCTGGGTATAGCTGCGCTCGTCGTACAGGCACAAACGACTCCGCCGCCTTTCAACGCAGAGGAACTGGACTACGCGCCGCTGACCCAATGGGAACTCGCGCAATCACCGGAAATTACCGCCATGCAGGATACGATTCGCTCCGTACTGGCGCACTGCGAAATCGCGTTCCCAGGCAGTCACGGCGATACCGTGACCGGATTCGTACCCGGTGCGGACTACCCCATGATCTTCGCCCGTGACACGTCCACGCTGCTCCAGACGGCGACATATTTCTATCCGGCGGAGTGGTTGAAGAACCCCATCGAGGAATTTCTGCGCCGCCAATACACGGATCAAACGGCGTCAGATGAAGATGGAGTGGCAGCAGGAACGGGAGCAATCAGTGCAGTCATTGCACCCGATGGGCACATCGACAAGGCAACGGCAGTCTCGGATGAGGAGACGCACCTGATTCACGCCGCCAACGTTTACTACAGAGCGGCGGGCGGCGAGAGATGGCTCTCCGAAGAGATCCTTGAGCAAACAATCATCGACCGCTTGAACCGGGCGATGGACTGGCTCTATGCCCACCGGCTGGACAGCAATACCGGTCTGATCAAACGCGCCCACACGACCGATTGGGGCGATGTCAAAATCGAGCCCGCTGCCAATCCCACCGACATCGATCCGGACCACGACCAGTGGACTGCGTCACTCTACGACCAGGCATTGACGTACCGCGCACTCACCGAACTCGCAGAGATGAATCGGGCTACTGGCAATCCGGAACGCGCCGCAGATTGGCTCCGCAGAGCGGGCACGCTATGGGAACGCGCCCACTCCAAGCTATGGCAGCCCGACAAAGGCTTTTTCCGGACCCACATACACCTGACTCCCCTGCCCCACGATTTCGATGAAGACAGCATGATCAGCATTGCCAACACAGTTGCCATTCGCTGCGGACTTACAGACGAAGAACAGGCTCTCCGGATTGCCGCAGCACTCGAGATGGCACGGCGCGCAGCGGGTGCGAACAAGCCAGGGATTGTACTCTACCCACCCTATCCGGACGGTACTTTCGCCACGGAACGCATGCGCCCCGGGCATTATCAGAACGGTGCGCTCTGGGATTGGTGGGCCGGCTGGCAGATTCTGGCGGAATTCGAATCGGGCAACGCCCAACTGGCCCAGGAACATCTGGAGCAAATCGCCCGCGACTGGGCAACCCATCCCGGTCAGGTCTTCGAGTGGCAAACGATACCAGACAACGCCGGCCACGGCCCCGACGATTACGCGGGCGCTGCGGGCACGGTTGGCGAAGCCATCATCGCCGGGTTGTTTGGTGTGTCTATCGACCAGGATAGAACTGAGCTACGCCCGCGACTCCGAGACCAGGAAGGCTTTGTCAGGATCTACCAACCGTCCACCGATCATTATGTCGCCTACAGATACACGCCCAAACGGAATGCCCTCTACCTCGACTACGGAAGTGCTGTCCATGATATCGTGAGCGTTGCCTGCCTCATTCCGGAGGGACAAGAGGTCAGCGAGCTTCTCCTGGATGGCCGTCCCATCCCCCACCATGTCGAGACGCTCGGGCGCGACACGTATGTGACGGTAGAAGCACCTGCCGGCACTCACCGCTTAACCATCGCGCTGAAGGATTAGCCGTGCGCTCCGGAGCAGTCATCAGGTTGCACGGAGATCAACGCACATGGATCTGCGCCCGCCGAACGATCGCCTTGAGCTCCTGTCGAATACCATCCGGAAGCGGATCGGGCACGTGCTCGGCCAGGATGCGCTCGATGCGCTCTGCCGCACGCTCTGCCAACGACTTCCCACCGGCCTCAAGCCAGTTCGCGTACACATCGCGGTCGAACAGGTCGGGGTACCAGTGTTCCCGGTAATGGTTTCGCGTGTGCTCCGTGCTCAAGAAATCGCCATCCGGACCAATCTCGTCGATCAAGTCCAGTGCCAACGTCTCATCATTAACCTCGATCGCACTGATAAAGTGCTCGATCCAACCGACCAGTTCATTGCACATAGCCAACTGCACCAGAGAGCCGCACAACCCGGACTCCAGATACCCCATATCGTGGATGAGATTGACACCTCCTAAGCTGGCGACGAGAAGCGTGAGCGCCGCCTCTGCAGCCGCTTGCTGGTCGGGCAACTTGGACTCACTCATGCCGCCCTCTCCAAACATCGGGAGACGATAGTAGTGGGCGACCTCGTGGGCCAGCCCTTTGGTTTCGGGGGCACAATATGGGCTCACCATTGTGCGCATGTCGAGGGCATCTCCCGCAAATCCGGGCATGATGAATGGCGCTCCTTCGCGTTTCAACTGCGACAGGACCAGCCCTACCAGCACCGCGGCCCCCGCCAGTGCCTGGCTGCCCGCGGGCGTGATCGGCCCGCCGATGCCACCTGTGACCACTGGAATGTAGAGCGCGGGCAATCCTTTGCCGGCAAGGTAGAGCAGCTTCTGCACGGCCTCGGCGTTGTGCCGGAGCGCACTGGTGACGTTGATGTAACAGGCCACCAGCGGACGCTGGCGCAACACCTCCGCACCACCAACAACGGCTTCCGCCATCTCTATTGCATCCGGACAACCTGAGAAATCGTTGTTCACGAAGATGATCGGCTTCGTGGTATGGTCGAGCATCTCCTGCATTACGTAGCGGTCGAAAACGTGCTGGGGGACATCGGAAGGCGTGAACATCGACATGACGAAATTCACGTTAGGCAAGGCATCACACACGGTCGTCGCTTCGATGACATCGCGCAACGTCGGGTCTCGACGTTCGCCTGTGCGGTGGTCCCGAATGAACAGGCAATCCGACCCCGTGCCATAGGAGCAGCGGTATCCTTCCAGTCTAACTGCCGGGTTCCCGTTCCGATCATACAGGGTGATTCCCTTGGGGACTGTGCTGAACGCCTTCTCAACAAGCCCGGCAGGCACGCGCACGCGATTTCCTTCCGAGACGAATGCACCCGCCTTTCTCAACAACTCGACAGCCTCCGGTTCATATAGGCGGACGCCTGTACGCGCGAGGATTTCGAGACTGGCATGGTGTATCTTCTCGCACTGTTCGATGGAAAGCCGCCCAAACTGCACGCCACCAAACGCCTTATCATTGACACGAACGTTTGTCATACTGCTCCGACCTCCGGACCGGATAGAATGGATAGAACACAAGCGTACGCTGCTCTGCTGTGAGTGAATACGATACGACGCCAGCGAGAGGAGATTTTTTTACCACGGAGTCTAACTTATATCATGGTAGTCCGAGGAAGTCAACCGCTGAATGAAGGGACCTTCATTGGGGGCCCGGTGCGTGGCTGTCCGCCTGGGGTTGTCCTGTGAGGCTTGCCTCGCAGGTATCGCCGCTGGCGCACGGTGATCGCGACGTGCCTGACGACGGAATTCCGCCCACCTGGGGTGAAGAACAGCGTGTTCCGGAAGGCCAATCACTTAGAAGAGGCGTTTCTGAATTCGGATGGTTTGCGGAGGCCATCCTTGAGCATACAACCAGCAATGAGCCTACGCTTCGTTTGCCTCATCATCCGGGGATGTTAGAGCACCACGTACGGGGAAGACACCCACCCGAACAGTATAAGCTTGTGCAGAGCAAGGAACAGGAACGTAACAGTGGGTACTTACAAGACCAGAGAGGGACCAACCTGGACAGCACCAATCTGTCGTGGGCTAAACGCACAGACATCCCAATGGAGCGCCCACGAAAGCAATACAGTCAGGCCACACACACGAGCCAGGCTATTGCCCCCACCCAACAGACAATGACCCTGAGCTTTCGACCAGAGCTTCACAGCGGGACACCTCGAGAATCGCCGAACGCAGATACTTCTGCACGCTCGCCACACGAGCTACGCGAGCGGAAGATGGATTACCCCGCCCTGATCTGCTTTCCAGGTTTCACTTCGGTCAACTCTTTCACAGCCGTAGCAGTCAAGCCGGTTCGCCGGCGTCGATACTGCACGATAGTCTGGTTGCGAGGGCGGATGTCCCAAATCTTGTCTGCCACACGATCCAGGAGCAGCCAATCAGTGGAGGCAATCAGTGCAGTTCCGCGATAGTTCTCGAGAAACCGGATGAACCATTCACGTGCTGAGTCGCCGAGGCCATCCGTAGGCTCATCCAGCACCAACACATCGGGTTCAGCAAGGAGCAGACTCGCCAGCCAGATACGACGTTGCTCGCTCCAGCCCAGATCACCCACGAAATACTTGGGCGCGATGTACTGTAACTCCAGGCCCCGAATCAACTCAGCTTGTTTCCGTTCGGCATCCGCCTCAAGATCCCGCACGTCGAGAGTGAGCTGCCCATATTCCATCCAACACCGTGCAGACGCGTAGAAATCCTCGCGCGCAGTTTGCAGGACTTCACCTACGGTATAGAAACCGGAATTGATCGGAGTCTGAGGCAGATAACCAAACCAAGTTGCAGGGCGAATGGAGACCTTTCCGTCCTGCCAACATTCCATTCCCAGGATGATCCGCAGGAGCGTGGTCTTACCCGAATTGTGTGGGCCGTACAACACTACATGCTCAGCCGGAACGACTGAGAGGCAAACATCTTTGAACAGACAACAACCATCAAACGACTTGGAGAGGCTCGTCATTCTTAGCATCATTACACCACCTTGGGGAGAGGTTTAGTGACTGCCCGAACGCACTGTGCCGGGCAACTCAATTGGTTTGTCATCATTGATGCATGGCGAACGTGAAAGAGCTCGGCGGATTCGTCCCCGCTCGTACCCAGAGTGAACGCATCCAATCCGCACTCTTTCGAATACCTATATTGACTGGGTCATATTTTCGCACCTGCCTTTCTAATTGAAATCATGCTGTGTGTCAACACCACAACCGCTTTCGTAATTAGTGTTAGACTACCTCTACGGTACATTATACCACAGAAATGCAATTTTGTCTCGTAGGGAATTTGGACAATTACCACAAATCTCGGTCAATTTCACGAAACCTGGTTGACCGGGAATTCCGCAGGCTGTCCCTGAAGCACCCGGACGATATCTTTGACCACCATCGCCATCGCCAACAACGCTTCGTCGGTGTGCGAAGCCATGTGCGGAGTGATTACCACGTTCTCCATCGTCAGCAGCGGACTCTCCGCCGGCAGAGGTTCGACTTCATACACATCAAGCCCCGCACCCGCGATTTCCCCCGTCTGTAAAGCATTGATGAGTGCGTTCTCGTCGATCACCTTGCCTCGGGAGAGATTCAACAAATATGCCGTGGGTTTCATCAGTGCCAGCTCGCGTTCTCCGATCAAGTACTCGGTCTCAGGAAGCAAGGGCACGTGCAGAGTCACAAAATCCGACTCAGCCAGCAGTTCATCGAGACTGCACCGCCGCCCACCAATCTCATCGACACGCGAATTGGGGACGACATCTGTGTAGAGCACTTCCATGTTAAAGCCAAGCCGCGCAATTTCGGCCACACGCGTGCCGATGCGCCCCACACCGGCGATACCGAGCGTTTTCCCCTTCAGTTCTCGTCCGCGAAACTCCTCTTTGCCACGCCATTGGCCCTTGCGCAGCCCCCGATCGACCTGCACAACCAGTTTGGACAATCCAAGCAGAACGCCGAAGACGTGTTCCGCCACCGATTCCATGTTGGCAAGCGGCGTGTTGACAACCTGAACGCCCAGGCGCGTCGCCGCTTCCACATCGACGTTGTCCACACCGACACCATGCCGGCCAACGACTCTCAGCCGCGGGGCGTGTTTCATGACCCGTTCAGAGATTACACCTCGCGCCCGGACTACGATTCCCTCGACGTCACCCACCTGCGCGATCAGCACGTCTTCATCAAATCCCTGCGCCACAACTACTTCTGCGGATTCTTCCAGAAACGCCATCCCTCGCGGGTCAAACGGTTCGACAACCAACACCTTGGGCCTCGCCATGCGTCATCATCTCCTCAACAAATTTCAATGGCCTATCGTTTCAAATTTGGACGCCGCCTCGTTTGGCGGAACCCACTGTCGCCTTCCGTGAACGAAGTTGCCCGCAGCCTGCCTGAATATCCAGACCCCGACCCACTCTGACCGTCACCGGCACCCGCTCATCCTCCAATACCTGCCGGAATGCAGCAACGCACTCCCTGGACGCTGTATTGAAGACGCCCCCAGCGGCAACATTCAACGGGATGAGATTCACGTGGCACAACAACCCATGTAACAACCTGGACAACTTCCTGGCTTGCTCAACAGAATCATTCACGCCGGCGATCAGTGCGTATTCAAAAGTAACCCTCCGCCTGGTCTGCACAACATACCGACGGCACGCTGCCAGAAGCTCACTCAGCGGATAGCGCCGGTTGAGCGGGACCAGTTGGTCTCGTAGTGCATCATCCGCTGCATGCAGCGAAATCGATAGACCAACCTGAAGTGCTTCGGTCGCCAGCCGATCGATTCCGGGCACGATCCCAGCGGTAGAGATCGTCATGTGCCGCGCTCCCATCGCCAGGCCCCGTTCATCATTCAGCGTGCAAATCGCCCGCCACGTGGCGTTGTAATTGAGCAAAGGCTCGCCCATTCCCATGAACACGATATTGCTGATCCGTTCGTCACGGGGCAAGAGCTCGCGGGCATAAAACAACACCTGTTCGACGATCTCACCCGTGCTCAAATCGCGCCGATATCCCGCTTGTCCTGTCGCACAGAACGGGCACCCGATTGCACATCCGACCTGCGTCGACACACACACCGTCCGGCGACGATCATAGCGCATCAGCACGCTCTCGATTGTCTCGCCATCATGCAACTCGAAAAGCGATTTGAGGGTTCGCTTGTCCCGCGAAGTGACTCGCGCGATTTCCCTCAATCCGGGAAACACCAGCCGCCCCGCCAACTCCGTGCGCAAACTATGCGGCAGATTCTGCATCGCCGCGAAGTCCTCTACCAGCGACGCATACAACCACTGCCAGAGCTGCTCTGCACGATAGACCGGCTGTCCCAGCTGCTGCAATTCATCACGAAGCTGCTCCCTGGTCAGATCGCACAACAAGACAGTCTCACGCGAGAACGGCGGTCGAAAACTTTGATTCTGTTCGGGCATTACGTGTTCGACACCTGCCAAGACCCGCTCCCCCACCAGTGTACCACCGCTCAGATCCGTCTCGCCCGCCAGGCAGCAGCCAGCTCGACCATATTCGCGAACACGATATCGGGCGCTGTGTCTATCTTTGCGATGTCGGCACGAGAGGAAACACCGCTCAGGACCAATACCGTGATCAAACCGACTCGCTGACCTCCCAACATGTCGGTCTCCACGCGGTCTCCAAGGATTGCGGTGCCTTGCGCGGTCACTCCGAGGCGTTCCATGCCGATTTCCAGCAGTGCAGTCTCCGGCTTGCCGATGATGAAGGGCTTCACTCCGGTCGCCGCCTCGAGAGCGAGCAGAATCGCACCGTTTCCCGGGATCTGGCCTTCCTCCACGGGAAGCGTCAAATCGGGATTCGTTCCGACAAAACTGGCACCGGCGCGGATGGCCAGGGTAGCGCGCGTCAGTTTCTCAAAGGTCAGCTGTCTATCCATGCCAACTACCACGCAATCGCCGCCGTGCTCCACCAATTCAAACCCTTTCGACGCCAGTGCAGCGTGCAATCCATTTGCCCCGATCACCTGCACCTGCGCACGAGGAGCCACGACTCGC
>CAZPTF010000089.1:0-12910 GCA_964589015.1 uncultured Anaerolineae bacterium | reverse complement strand
CCGTCGAATGGTGCCGGCGAAATCGATATCAGACCAACCCGGCTTGGGAGTCGTGGTGATGTGGCCGAATGTCGGCGAATTCGGGTCAGGATCCACCGGCCCGAAAGAGGCAATCGCAACTGCTGACAGAGGCTCACCTCGGTCTTGCGCCCGGAAAAAGGACACGGCGCGATCGAGCGTCTCCTCCGGTGTCGTGGTTGGGAACTCCGTCTCTGCGCGCAGGTCGTCTGGCCCGGTACCCACTGCACATACGAACTTGGTTCCGCCTGCTTCGATTCCGCCCCACATCGACATTCCCACATCCTCCTTCCGGTATCATTCCTCGTCATGGCGAGTATATCACGCTTACAGGCTCCTTGCAACACCTGAACACTTTCAACGTGCAGCTCTGCACCATTTTCGCCCCATGCAGACAATCGAGATCGGTGAACCGGTGCGTCCGGAAATTTTGGTACTGGCGAGCAATGGGCAGGTCGCGTTTGCAGCGTGATCTGCCAGGTTCACACGAAGATCTGCGTGGCGGTCAAGGCTGTGCCAATCCTGGACGCGCTCCGTTTGCGCCGAGGCTCACGGGAACGGGTCACCAGACCCCCGCATGGCCTGTGCGCAGATTGGCCCAGTCTGCTCCAGTGGGCGTGCTCTCCAGCGCATTGGTCGTGTCAAAGGCACTACGTTTGTCGCCGCAAATCCGGGCTGCTCCCGGAAGAACCGGCAGGTGGTTTGACCTATTCCAATGGTCATCAGTATAATCAGGAAGGTATTGCGTGAGAAAAGCTTGTGGATCTGCATACAAGCCAGCGCCTGTTGTAAAAGATGGACCACTTGTTCCTACCCGGAGGATGATAAATGACAGATTGGTACACCACTGCCACCACCGCTGTGCTTTCCGATTTGCACACGGATATAGAAACCGGCCTCAATCAGGAAAAGATTGCGGCGCGTCTTGCCGAATATGGCCCTAACGAGCTCATCGAGCAGGGGCAGAAGAGCCCCTGGCTCATCATTCGGGAACAATTGACCGGCATCATGATCCTCATCCTCATCATCGCCGCGGTGATTTCAGGACTGCTGGGCGAATTCCTGGATCTGGGGGCCATCGTCACGATCATCATTCTCAACACCATTCTCGGATTCACACAGGAGTACCAGGCGGAGAAAGCGATGGCCGCATTGAAGAAGCTGGCGGTTCCCATCGTCAAGGTCCGGCGCAACGGGCATGTGGCAGAGGTCTCAGCGCGCGAATTGGTTCCAGGCGACATTGTTCTGTTAGAGGCGGGCAATTCCGTCCCGGCAGATGCACGTCTGGTTGAAAACAGCAATCTGCGCGTCCAGGAGTCCGTTCTGACCGGGGAGTCGGAACCGGTGGAAAAGACCGTGGAGACGCTCACCGGCAAAGACTTACCTCTGGGGGACCGGCGCAATATGGTCTTCATGGGCACCACCGTCACCTACGGACGAGGCACAGCGGTGGTCACTGCAACCGGAATGAACACCGAACTCGGTAACATCGCAGAAATGATCCAGGGCGTCGAACAAGAACCCACGCCCTTGCAGCAGCGGCTGGAACAACTCGGCAAGGGATTGGCAATAGCCGCGGTGGGTATCGTTTCGCTGGTGTTCATCCTTGGGGTGTTGCGCGGCGAAGACCTGCGGTTGATGTTCATGACCGCCATCGGCATGGCGGTGGCGGCAGTCCCCGAAGGACTGGCCGCGGTGGTGACCGTCTGCCTGGCATTGGGCGCCCAGCGCATGCTCAAGCGCAACGCGCTCATCCGCAAACTGCCCGCCGTGGAAACCCTGGGGTCGGTTACCGTGATCTGTTCCGACAAGACTGGCACCCTAACGGAAAACCGCATGACGGTCACCGTGCTAGACGTAGCCGGCAATCAGATCGAACTGACAGAGACGCTCCGCCGTAGCGGGGCGATTCTCGACCCGGACGATGACGCCGTACCGCTCATCGCAGAACACTCCGCCATCGCCATCCTGCTCACGGGCAGTGCCCTGTGTAACGATGCGCTCCTGGAACCACTGGACGACGAAGGTGACCGCTTCCGCGCCGTCGGCGACCCCACAGAGGGAGCGCTGGTTGTGGCCGCCGCAGAGATGGGACTGTGGAAAAAGAAACTGGAACAGGATTTCCCGCGTGTCGCCGAAGTCCCGTTCGATTCCGAACGCAAGCGCATGACCACCGTTCACCGTATTCCCAAGCGCACATCTTCGCCACCTGCTTATTTGCAGTCGTTGGGGAATTGGTCAGAGCGAATCAGTGACGTAACGTACGTGCTGTTCACCAAAGGGGCCATCGATGGCTTGCTAGACATCTGTAGCGGCGTTTGGTCCGAGGACGACACGGTTCCCATGAGCGACCATTGGCGAGACCGCATTCTCGCGACCAACGACCAACTGGCCCAGAAAGGCATGCGCGTGTTGGGGGTCGCATTCCGCCTCGCGGACGCATTGCCCGAACTTCAACGGATAGATGACTCATTCGAGAAAGAGATGGTTTTTGTCGGCTTGCTCGGGATGATCGATCCACCCAGGCCCGAGGTCAAAGTCGCGGTACAGAAATGCCAGACTGCCGGCATCCGTCCGGTGATGATTACCGGCGATCACCCACTCACCGCTCAGCAAATCGCCTGTGAGCTGGGTATCACCGACCGCCGCGAAGTCCTTAGCGGCCAACAATTGGCGCAGATGTCCCAGCAAGAACTGGCAGATGTGGTAGAGAGCATCCCGGTCTACGCACGGGTTTCACCAGCGCACAAGTTGAACATCGTTCAGGCGCTCCAGGAAAAAGGCGAGGTCGTCGCCATGACTGGGGACGGCGTAAACGATGCTCCAGCCCTGAAGAAGGCCGATATCGGCGTTGCGATGGGCATCACCGGCACCGACGTGTCCAAAGAGGCCGCAGATATGGTCTTGCTTGACGACAACTTTGCGACCATTGTGGCCGCGGTCGAGGAAGGGCGCGTTATCTACGACAACGTGCGCAAATTCATCAAGTACACCATGACCAGCAACGCTGGTGAGATTTGGGTCATGCTGGCAGGGCCTTTTCTCGGTATGCCGCTGGCACTGTTGCCGCTGCAGATCTTGTGGGTCAATCTGGTTACCGATGGGCTGCCCGGCCTGGCTTTGGTTATGGAACCGGGTGAACCCGATACGATGCGCAGACCGCCGTATCGGATCTCGGAGAGTATCTTCGGGCGTGGGATGGTGGTGGACCTCCTGTGGGTCGGCCTCTTGATGGGCTTCGTATCCCTGGGCCTGGGCTATTGGGCATGGGCGCGAGGGCTCGCGTACTGGCAAACGATGGTCTTCACCACGCTCACGCTATCGCAAATGGGCAATGTGATGGCGACGCGTTCGGAACGCAAGTCGCTCTTCCAGGTCGGAATTCTCTCCAACCGGGCCATGCTCGGCGCGGTCATCCTGACCTTCTTGCTGCAAATGGCTATCGTCTACATCCCTTTCCTCCAGCCCATTTTCAGTACGGTGGCCCTGCCAATCGATGCCCTCATCATCAGCCTGGTTCTGAGCTCGATCGTATTCTGGGCTGTCGAGATGGTCAAATGGCTTCGCCGGCGGAGCATGCAGGCCGGCTAGCAGACGACCAACTCTGGCGCGGGATGTCCGTCCGGTGGTCGCGTTCGAAGATCACACCGGTCTGTGTGCTATGCTGTCGATGCGCAGCACGTTTCACACACCCCTCTCACAAGAGGCCCCTGTCCCCCTTGCAGAGGGCAGGGGCCTTGAGCGCGTGCGACGCGGACGATCACCTTGACCAGACTGGCCGATTCCATGCGCATCGAAACCAGGCGCGGACGTCTGTCAGCATGCCGTCAGCCTGTTGTCTGATACATTTCAGGTAGAAGCGGGCGTTTTCGATTATAGTAACCACAGCACAACATTGGGTGGTACATCGAACCTCTTCCATTTTCTTCGATAATGTTCTATAATAGTGTCCGTCGATTCCCTTCATAGGATACATGACGGTCCGAAAAAGGAGGTATTCATGTCGAAAATCAAGTGGGGCATGTTCGCTCTGGCGGTCGCACTGCTGCTCATCATTGGCGCCGGCATCTCTCAGGCGGATGAAGAAAAGACCTTCTTCTGGAACCGGATGGACGTGGACATTGTCGTCCAGGAGAATTCCGATTTACGGATCGACGAGACCTGGGAGGCCACTTTTACTTCCGGAACGTTCCAGTTTGCCTACCGAGACATCCCGATGGATAAGCTGACCGGTATCAGCGATGTCTCGGTATCCGAGCAAGGACGTCAGTACGCGCAAGGCAGTACACAAGAACCCTACACATTCACGACGAGCCAAACCGGCCGGAACTTCCGTATTCGGTTCTACTTTCCACCGACTTCCGATTCGACACACACGTTCAAACTCAGTTATACGGTCAGCGGAGCCTTGAGGTACTACGAAGGAGGCGATCAGGTTTGGTGGAAGGCGGTTTTCCCAGATCGGACATTCCCCGTCAACAGCGCGAAGGTGACGGTCGATCTGCCGCCGGGGGCGACTGTGGACAACGTCGCGAGTTACGGCGCGCCGGCCACCAGCGAGACCATCGGCGACCGGCAGGTCGTGTTTCGGGCGACCCAACCCATTCCGGGCGGGCGTGAACTTGAGGTCCGTGTCCAGTTTCCGCACGGCATCGTCCAGGGACAAGCAGCTCCCTGGCAGGCCGCTGCAGATCAGGAGACCGCCGCTCGCGAGCGACTCGAGCAGCTCAAGCCCACCATCAATTTGATCGGCCTGGTGCTTGGTTTGCTCATGCTGACCGGCGGGATAGCTCTGCTCGTATACTTGTGGTACACTTTCGGACGGGACAAGCCGGTCGGCATCGTGGCGGAATACCTGACCGAGCCTCCTTCGGACCTGGCTCCGGGGTTGGCCGGAACGCTGGTCGATGAGAAGGCCGACATGCAAGATATCATCGCCACGCTGGTCAATCTGGGGCACAAAGGTGTCATCACCATGCGCGAAGAGCAAACGCCTGGTTTCGCCGGCATCGGAACGCGCACCGATTTCGTGTTCGAACTCGTGGATACGAGCCAAACGCTGCTTCCACACGAGCAGATGTTGATCGACGGGATGTTCGACAAGAAGATGCGGGTCGATCTCTCCGATATGAAGAATAAGTTCTACAAGACCGTATCCAAATTGCAGTCACAGCTCTACAACGAAGCGGTGGCAGCCGGATTGTTCAAGAGCAACCCGCAGTCGACACGCACGTCCTACGGATGTGTCGGATTCCTGCTTCTCGGGTTGGGCATTGGCTCCATCATTTTCTTCGGAGGGGCATTGACCGACTACGGCACGCTGGCCGTTTGCCCTCTGGCAAGCCTGGTCGTGTTGGGAGTAGGTGTTTTGATCGTCAGCAACTTCATGCCACGCCGGACACCGCAGGGTGCTGAGGCCAATGCGCAGTGGAAAGCGTTCAAAACTTACCTGAATAACATCGAGAAGTACGCAGAACTGGAACAGGTCAAGGACATTTTCGATAAGTTCCTGCCGTATGCCATCGCTTTCGGCCTCGAGAAGAACTGGGTGCGAAAATTCGAGAAGATCGACACGCCGGCCCCACCCTGGTTCATTCCGTGGGGCATGCCCTATTACGGCGGAGGCTACCAGCGAGGAAGCGGCCACGCCGCCCCGATGAACGTGGGGGGTGAGGGCCGCCCAGGGGGAATGCCGTCGCTGGATCGGGCAGCGGGCAACATGTCCACATCGTTGAACGCCATGAGTGCGGGGCTGGTCACTATGCTCAACACGACCGCCAGCACGATGACCAGCCGTCCCGGTGGCTCCGGAGGAGGGGGCTTCAGCGGTGGTGGTGGCGGCGGTGGCGGTGGCGGCGGCGGTGGTGGCGGTGGATTCGGCTAAACCACCGAGCCAAAACGAGCGTATCGATTCGACAGACTGTTTTTCCAGTGCAGAAACGCGGGCGAGGAGAGAGGGAAAATGGGGGGCAAAACAATCGGGCTTATCCTCATCGGAGTGGGAATCGTATTGCTGCTTGCCGTAGTCGGGCTATTGATTGTCCTGGCAGCCGCTGAAGGTCTGGGTACTGGCGGACTGGCGGTGGGCATCGTGCTCATCATTGCGATCGTCGTGCCACTCGTCGCCGTAGGTGTGTTCCTGCTGGTGCGCGGCGGTCAGGAAGCCGCCGAAATGGCGCAGGTCGCACAGGAGAAGAAACTGCTCAACATGGTCACGACACAGGGCAAAATCAGCGTAGCCGAAGCCGCTCTGGAGCTGAAATTGACGCGCGATCAGGTAAAGAACTTCGTATACGATCTGGTTGGCAAGGGGCTGTTCACGGGCTACGTCAACTGGGATGAAGGGATGTTGATCTCACAGCAAGCGAGCCAGATGCCCAAAGATAAGTGTCCAAACTGTGGGGGGCAACTCGAGCTGGCCGGTAAAGGTATCATCAAGTGCCCGTATTGTGGTGCCGACATATTTCTGTCGTAACCGATGCGGATTCGTCTTGAGAAGGAGAAGTGATATACTATCATGAATAACTCAGGGACAACCGTCACCACGGCAAGGATCAAACAGGTAGCACCACCGTTCATTCTACGCGTGATCTACTTCTTTCTCGTTGGGTGGTGGTTCACCGGCATCTGGATCAACGCCGCATGGGTGGTGAACCTCACGGTCATCGGCCTGCCGCTCGGACTGTGGATGATCAACAGAGTGCCGCAGGTGCTGACTTTGAGTCCGATGTCCGCGATGATGGAGACTAAGATTCGCGGGGGACAAATCGTCGAAATCAACACCAGCGGCATCCCCCAGCATCATTGGATTCTGCGCGCCATTTACTTCGTCCTGATCGGGTGGTGGCTCAGCCTGATCTGGAGCAACGTAGCGTGGCTGCTCTGTGCAGTGATTATCGGCCTGCCGCTTGGCATCTGGATGCTCTACCGTCTGCCCGCTGTGACCACCTTGATGCGGAGATGACGTCGACTGAGCACAGGAACCGACGGAACGTGTAGCAGAGTGATCCTCCCTTCGAGATGAAAATGGCGGGAGCGGAGACAATCTCATGAGTGGGAATGAAAGGAGGCAAACAGATGGTAGACATCAAAGGCACCATCGAAGCCGGTAAGGGTGGTTTGGAGCGGCTCATCGGCAGCATTCCGGGATACAAAGGGTACAAGGAAAAGGATGTGCGGCGGGATGCAGACAAAGTGCTGCGTGTCTATATCGCCGACCGCCTGGATGAACAGAAGAGAAGGTTATCGGACCTGCAGTTGCAGCTCATCAGCAGTGGACAACTCGACCTTCTCGACGATTTGGAAAGTGCGGTGAAGAAGATTCAGTTGCTCGCTGATCGTGTCAGGACGGCGACATACGGTTACGCCGGCTTCTTCGACGTGATCAAAGTCAAAGAAGATCAACTGGACGCCCTCTATGATTTCGACAATGCACTGCTCGACGAAGTCGCAAAAATCGCCGCCGCGATCGAACAGGTGAAGACATCGCTGGGAACCAAAGAGAATGTGGCAGGCAGTATCTCCAACTGCGTAACGATTGCCCAAGAAGCGAACTACACGTTCGATCACCGTGAGGAGGTCATTCTGAGCGGCGGGACATTAGGCCAGGTTAACTGACTGGGCGGCGAACGCTCAGAACGAAGGTTGTGTAGAAAGGAGCTGTGACCGTGGTTAGAGTTTTCGATGTAATCGAGTATTTTGACAACACAGGAAAGGAAATGGTCCACCGCATTCCGGAGGATGGCTCCGGCGACTTCCGGCTCGGTTCTCAGTGTATCGTGCGAGAGAGCCAGGCTGCGGTTTTCTTCCGCGACGGGCGTGCGCTGGACGTCCTGCCGGCCGGACGCCACACGTTGACCACTGCCAACCTCCCATTGCTGACCGGCCTCATCGGCATTCCGTTCGGGGGGCAGACTCCCTTCAAAGCTGAGGTTGTCTTTGTCAATCTCAAGGAGTTCATCGACCAGAAATGGGGAACTCCCGAACCGATCACTCTGCGTGATCCGGATCTCGGGATGGTGCGGCTGAGAGCGTTTGGCTCATACGCGATACAGATCTCCGACCCGCAATTGTTCGTGAACAAGATCGTCGGCACGCAGAACATGTACGATACGCGTCAGATCGAGAACTATCTGCGCGGGATGATCGTATCGCGCTTGCTGGACCTGTTGGGCGAAGCGGGCAAATCCATCCTCGACCTGCCAGCGATGTTTGATGAAATCGCCGCGGGAACACGGGCCAAATTGCAGGATGACTTCGCTGCATTGGGCATCGCCCTGAAGGCGTTGTACGTCAACTCGGTTAGCCCGACAGAAGAGACCGCCAAGGCCATCGATGAGCGCGCCAGCATGGGGGCAATTGGCAACATGCAAACCTACTTGCAGTTCAAGGCAGCTCGCGCTATGGGCGATGCCGCCCAATCGGGTGGCGAAGGCGGCGCCGGACTCACTGGTGCCGGCGTTGGCTTGGGTGCGGGTGTCGGACTGGGTTCTGTCATGGCCCAGATGATGAGCCAGTCCATGCAACCGGGGCAGGGAGGAGCCGCAGCGGCACCCCAGGGCGGCGCACCGGCGGGCGGCGGCAGTGGAGGTCCCCAACTGGTGACCTGTCCCAGCTGCCACGAACAGGTGCCACCGGGCAAGTTCTGTGCCAATTGTGGCGGCAAACTGGAAACGCCACAGAAGACTTTCTGTTCGGAATGCGGCAACGAGATTGCAGCCGGGGCCAAATTCTGTGCCAATTGCGGTGCCAAGCAGGGATAACACCGGGAACAACGTTTCGACGCGCCGCAAAGAGCCTAACTGCCTTTGCGGCGCTGTTGTCGTGAGCAGGCGATATGTTTCTGCACCGTTCTCGCGAGTCCATCCTATTCTGCACGACAGCGACGCCACAACGCCCGGCTTACAAAGCCTCATAGATACGGAAAGGCCAGAAGAGAGAATGCGCGCCGACGGACGTTCTTTCGACGAACTTCGCCCGGTCAACATCATCGTTGACTACGTCAGCTACCCCGAGGGATCTGCCCTGATCGAAATGGGCGACACCCGCGTGTTGTGCAACGCGACCCTCGAGAGTGAGGTCCCGCCCTGGCTGAGAGGGCAGGGTAAAGGGTGGGTCACTGCGGAATATGCCATGCTTCCGCGTGCGACGCTCACGCGTACACCCCGTGAGAATCGCGGGTTCACGGCGCGTACCCAGGAGATTCGCCGGCTGATCGGACGTGCACTGAGAACAGCCGTCGATCTGGAGCAGTTGGGCGAACGCAGCATCACGGTGGACTGCGATGTCATCCAGGCTGACGGCGGCACGAGAACGGCGGCCATTACCGGCGGGTACGTGGCATTGGTGCTGGCGATTCGCCATCTGTTGCACGAAGGGGTTGTCGAGCCGACGGTTCTGCGTGCACCCGTCGCCGCAGTCAGCGTGGGTATCGTCAACGACACAGCCATGCTCGACCTGGCATACGGCGAGGATTCCATTGCCGCAGTGGACTGCAACGTGGTGATGAACGCGCGCGGGCGCTTTGTCGAAGTCCAGGGAACTGCCGAAGGAGAGCCGTTCGACAGGGATACGCTTGACCGGATGTTGGCCCTGGCAGCGAAAGGAATCACGCAATTGCTGGACAGCCAGGCAGAGGTCTTGCGGTGAAGAATATTGGACGCACCGAACTCGGCATATTGACCGCTCTCGGAGTCATCGCCATGTGCCTGTTCGCCGCGGTTGCCATCCTGTTCGCCTATGAGGTAGCCGACAGAAGGGGATTGTTGGCAAGCGCCGCGTCTCCTACTGCGCGCAGCACCCTACACACGCTCCCGCCGGTTCCGCAATCGACGCCGAAAACGCCCCCGACATCGACATCCGAGCCCACGCTGCTGCCCAGAGCGACCAACACACTGGTCATCTCCAAGGAATCGGTCAATGATAAGCTGTTGCAGACCATCGAACAGAAGATGGTTCTATTGCGTAATCTGTCTCCGGTTGAGCCAGTGTCCAAACATTTCCTGACCGCAACGGACCTGCGTGAGCTGCTCAGCGCCTGGTACGCACAGGACAATCCGCTCGATGAGGTGTTTGTCAGACAGCAGTTGTATCTCGCGTTGGGTTTTCTGCGTCCAGGAGATGATCTCAATATCATTCAGAGCGAGCTGATGGCGAGAAGCGTTGCGGGACTCT
The DNA here is from genome assembly GCA_964589015.1 of uncultured Anaerolineae bacterium. Taxonomy (GTDB): domain Bacteria; phylum Chloroflexota; class Anaerolineae; order DAOTYC01; family DAOTYC01; genus CAZPTF01. The sequence goes on along the minus strand of CAZPTF010000089.1, from coordinate 2,719 downwards.
ACAACGCCCTCGACAAACAGCTCTACATCGTGAGTGACCGCTGGAACATGACGGCAGCCGATGAAATGACCTTCGCACACGAGTTCACCCACGCGATGCAAGACCAGCATTACCATTTGCTGTCTTTTGACGAACGAGCGCGAACGCTGGACGAACAACTGGCGAATACTGCCCTCATCGAAGGGGATGCGACGCTCTCGATGTCGTTCTACGCCATCAGAAATCTGTCACAGCGCGATGTCGACGAAATGATCTACCGTGCAGCGCAGTGGAAACAAGATCAACTCACCGATATCCCTGCGCCCATCACGCAGATGACACTTTTCCCTTACCAGGCCGGGCTACGTTTCGTGCAGGCGTTGTACCAGGCAGCGAACAACTGGAGTCTGGTCGATGCGGCATTCGCCATACCTCCGCTATCCACCGAACAGATCATGCATGCGGAGAAATACCTCACCGAACCCGATGTGCCGCTTCCGATCGCGTTGCCGGCGCTCGATGACACGATGGGAGGGAACTGGAACGAAATCGACCGTGGCGTGCTTGGCGAATTTCTCATCGGCTTGCACTTGTCGCAGGGCGTGGACCCGGCGAGCGCCGCGCGCGCGGCGGCGGGATGGGGCGGAGACAGCTATGTACTGCTGACGGATGGCGCTGGAAGATGGCTGCTCGCAATGCGCTCGGCCTGGGATACACTCACCGACGCCGAGGAGTTCTTTACTGCGTACACGCAAAAACTGGCCAACAATGACAGCGCCCAGCAGATCACACTCGAACCAACACGAGGATACTGGCGTCTGCCGGACCGGGAAGTCTATGCGAGTCGGCAAGGCAAAGATGCTCTGGTCATTATCGCGCCCGATAGGACAGCGTTGGACCGGGCCCTGCATTGGTTCCCGGGTTATTGACTCCGGGATCGGGAGATACGGCGAGCAAGCTGCATGACCGATACACTCACACACCTTGCTGCGGAGACGGTTCATTGTTGAGGCGGCTGCTACATGCTTTGGGGATCGTCACCGTCGCTGCGATCGGACTGGCGATGATCGCACTCGCGGCGCTGCTGGGACTGCGCTTCTGGGTCGACCAGACTTACAAGGACCGCATCTACTTCGACATCGAACGAGTCCCCGAGCGCCCCATCGCAATTGTGTTTGGAGCCGGAGTAGATCCGGCAGGCCGTCTGAGCTCGATTCTGGCTGACCGTGTAGATACGGCGCTGGAACTGTACAGGGCTGGCAAAGTGCAGAAGCTGTTCCTGACCGGTGACAACCGCTTCGTCTGGTACAATGAGCCTGGCAGTATGGCGAGCTACTTGCTGGATCGCGGCGTTCCTCGTTCCGACCTCGTGCTCGACTATGCGGGCCGGCGCACCTATGACAGTTGTTATCGCGCTATGCACATCTTCGGCATCGACCAGGCCATCTTGGTCACGCAGAATTATCATCTGGACCGCGCGCTGTTCACGTGCAACGGGTTGGGGATGGATGCCATCGGTGTAGCTGCAAACCGCGTCCCATCGAGCCGGTTCTACTGGTTGAGAGAACTGCCTGCCGTATTGGTGGCCTGGTGGGACATTCACGTGCGCCACCCATTGCCGGTGATGGGCGACCCGCTGCCCATCGATTGGAGTGAATGAACGTGCCTTACATACCAGGTAAGGAGAAAAGAAAGGAGCAACTGGTATGGCTGTGGATCGAATGACCGAAACGATCACAAGAAACCCCGCTGTACTGGGAGGGCAACCCTACATCGTCGGAACGGAGATCACGGTTACCACGGTACTCGATTTGTTGGCCGAGGGCGTTTTCCCTCAGGAAATCGTCACGGAGCAATACCTGCCTCAGCTCAAGTTAGACCACATCTATACGTGCATTGCATTCGCAAGCCAAACGTTGCGCGCCTTGAAATGGGACTAGGAACAGCACGCAGGTCTTTCCGCAGTCAATGTCCGGCCGCGAAAAACACATAATAAATGATCGCGGCATGTAGCAACGTGCTCGCCAATAGCACCAGGTAGAATATCTGCTTCTTCACCTTGTGGTGCCAGACAAACATCCCGAGCCAGCCCCCGGCGAACCCACCGACCAAGGCAGCGAGATGCAGCAGCAATTCCGGCGACCGCAACAAGCCAGCTTTGGCTGCTGCCTTATCCAAACCGTAGACCATGAACGTCGCCACACTCCACGAAATCAGCCAGACGATGTACCAGGACCATTCCGTGGCGGGAAAGATGAATGCATACAACAACACCACGAGGCCCAGTAGTACGATGGCATACAACCATTGCGCCATCGATGGTTTGTTGGTTTGAGATCTTTTGTGGGACATCTGCTGGTATTCCTCCATGAATGGGATTCGGTCAGGGGTCAGGCTCGACCCATCAGGTCCCGCAACGCGACGCCAGGACGCCCTGCCACAGCGCATCGTTCATCTCTGGCTCTCGCACAGGGCCATTTGATATGGGAAACAACGCTCCACGGCCAGCACAACCGGGAAAGATTCGTGCACGAACCGGGTGAAGTCCTGCGAGGACCAGAACTGGATATGGGCGGCATTCTCGCCCAATCCCAACCGGACAGCGCAATCCGTAAAGAACCGGAAGTATGGCTCGAGAGGCACCGAAATCAGCACATGCCGCGCACTGATGCGCTGTAGCTCGGCCACTGCACACTGAACATCGCTCAGGTGCTCCAGCACTTCACTGCATACTACCAGG
>CAZPTF010000088.1:0-13091 GCA_964589015.1 uncultured Anaerolineae bacterium | reverse complement strand
TCGCCGCATCGATCTGCAGTAGTACCAGACTGCCTGCGCCCCACTTGCCTTCCGGCAAGCTCGTCCGGAACGCATCGGCGTTGAGACGCAGGCCGGTGAAAATCCCATCCTCAGCGCGTCCCATGAACGGCGGCACACCGCCGAACTACTCGCCCACCAGCAGTGGTTGGCCCTTGATCAGACTCAGCGCCGCATACAGGCTGGGGATCCGACCGTTGTCCGGGTCTTTCCAGAGCGCCTCAATTCCGTGCGGCGCCATGTAGGTACCCGCCAGGTCGTTATCACGGATCGTCCGATGCGCACCAGGAAGATGTCTGTACGGGCAGGTCACCGATGATCCGGCCTTTGGCGATATCCCGGAAGTGGTAGTACGACACCGGGTAGACACCCATCAGATGGTTCGCAGGCTTTGCCGGGAGTATGCTCCGATCCAGGCGCTTTTGACGCGACAATCGATGTTTGGGGAGTGGCGCCGGGGACAAGGTTCACAGCAGACGGGAATGAGCGTGTAGCAGTCAGAGCAGACTCTTGCTTTCCAGCACCTGGATGAATCGAACCTTGCCCTTGGCCTTGATTAATCTGACCTCTCCGAATGGGCCGAGCTCGGTAAGCACATCATCGATTTTTAGGACTTGTTCCCAACTGAGCGTCTTCAGCAGCTTGCCAGAAAGGGTATCCGTTTGATCTTCACCTGCCTCGTAAAGCCCTGGGCGATTATCATTCACGTGTTTCTCCCCCCTTCTACCGCCAGAAGATCAGCACTCGGTCGATACTCAAGCAACAGGCCGCCTGTACCCCAAGAAACCTGGACTGGATAGGGCGACCTTCGGTGAACGGAACGCCGGCTTCCGGGATTTTGCACCTCTTAAGACCGATCTATTTTTTGGACTTTTGATATGGCCTGATTGGCGCTCCGGTGATAGTACCGTAGCACTTCATAACAGTACCCTGGTACTACATCTTAGTACCATAGTACCATGAATAATACGCCGGTGTCAAGGGAGAAATCTCCCCCCTATTCCCGTCCATATTTCATGAACACTGCGGGGAATTCATCACTTCCGGCAGCGAACAGGGTCGCATTCTGTTGTTATGCCAAGCGCAAATCTAACCTGTGCGGGCAGCGTCAAAACCTGTTCAGGATAGACACAGGAAGGGCGTCCGCAATTGTTGGGACGACGGCGAACAGTGGGCAGGCCACGCTGAAGACATGACCTGCCGGGTTCACACGAGTATCTGCTCATTGGTCTCGACTGTGCCGAACTCCGATGCCATCGTCATTGCCCGGTGACTGCTGCGCCCGGGCGGACTGTGCGCCGGTCTCCACCACAGTAGATTGGCGTAGTCTGGTACAGTGGGCCTGCTCGTCAGCGAATCGGACGCGTCAAAGGCGCTGCAATTGTCATTGATATCCCTGGACGCCCCGGAGAGGGTCTCCGTTTGCTCATCTGCCTGCATTGTGCTATAATCGGAGGGCTGATGGACGATACGTATTTTATGGGCGAAGCGCTGGCTGAAGCGGTCAAGGCTGGTGCGGTTGGAGACATCCCGGTCGGCGCCGTGGCTGTCCACAACGGGCAGATCATTGCCCGTGGGCACAACCAAAAGGAAGCGGGGAAGGACCCAACAGCACACGCCGAAATGCACGTGATCCGTGAAGCCGCCCGCGTGTTGGGCGGTTGGCGGCTCAGCGGTGTGACTCTGTTCTGCACGCTGGAGCCTTGCCCGATGTGTGCGGGGGCAATGGTCCAGGCCAGGCTGACGAAGCTGGTGTACGCTGTCGATGATCCCAAAGCGGGAGCGGCAGGCTCGGTCGTCGATCTGTTGCGAAACCCGCAGTTCAACCACCAGGTCGATGTGCGAACCGGCGTGCTTCGTAGTGAGGTCACCGATTTACTGGACGATTTCTTCACAGCGCTGCGGGAAGGTCGGGTTCCACGTTGGTCCCGGTGGCCTCGTCTCACCAGCCAATAATGCGATAGTTTGCACAACGTCACGGGAGGGTGCCAGAGCGGACGATCGGGGCGGTCTCGAAAACCGTTGTGGGGTTAGCCCCACCGTGGGTTCGAATCCCACCCCTCCCGCCAGTTTCGATGAGGGCCTTCATGTCAGTTAGTGGAAGCCCTCATGTTGTTTCGTGGCCTGCATGACTGCTATTGAGTACGCGAGAGATAACTGCTCAGCCCAATAGACCCATCCAGGTTGTACAATAATGCCCCGCGCAGAGACAAAGAGAGCAAAGAAGAAATGGGCCATGAGGCTCACGCGCGAAAGGTCTCTGACACACAGCCGGGCAGTTGTAGAACACAGGCTCGACCGACCCGAAAGGAGTTCGGAAAATGACCAACGCAAACGCCGCCACTTTCTTCAGGCTTCCGTTGAGTGTGCTTCTCGTCCTGTTCATCTACTGGCGATCTCCTTACGCGCCCTGGCTCGCTGCGTTGACCGTCGTGCTCGCTGCAGCAGCAGATGCGGCAGACGGCTACCTGGCACGCAAGGAAGGTAAGGTATCCAAGCTGGGCATCTACATGGACGCCGCGATCGACAAGATCTTCGTCCTTGCGGGACTCATCGCACTCACCGATCGCGGGTTACTGCCCGTGTGGATGGTGTTGGTCATCATGTTTCGTGATACATTGATGGGCGGACTACGGAGCTTCGCTGCTGCCGAACGTGTCATCATTCCGGCCAACCAATGGGGAAAATTCAAGACCACCATCTCGTGGCTCGCCCTGATCGCCGTCATTCTGCAGATCCCCTACAACTACTGGGTGATGATGTTGTTCGTCGTCATGGCGGTCATCTCCGGCTTCATCTATTTTTACCAGTCCAGGGACATCTGGCTGAGAAGTCTGGCGGGTGTCCCAGTGCAGCAGATCGTTGAAGAGGCCAAATAGAGAAGAATGCGGAACGCGGGACCCCGCTACAGCGTGGCCTCGCTTAGTTCGTGCCCCTGTACCTGCGCGGAGAAGAAACCATGCCCAAAACCAAAATCGTATGTACTATCGGGCCGTCGTCGCGAGAAGAGCCGGTCCTGCGCGAGATGATCCGCGCGGGCATGAGCGTGGCGCGGATCAATTTCTCGCATGGCGAACACGAAGAACATGGGCGCAATATCGCACTGCTGCGCCGGTTGGCCGGCGAAGAGAACCGCTTGCTGGCGATCATTGCAGACCTGCAGGGACCCAAGTTTCGCATCGGCCCCATCGAGGACGGGCAGGTCCTGTTGGAAAGCGGCAAAACGATCACCCTGACTTCGCGGGCGGTGCCGGGCCACCCCCAAGAGGTCAATCTACCCCACGCGGAGTTGATCGCCAGTATGAGGCCCGGCAACCATATTCTGCTGGATGACGGCTTATTGGAGCTGGAAGTCATGCAGGTGCGTGGCGAAGATGTGGAGTGCAAAGTTGTGACCGGCGGTGCGCTGAAGCCCCACAAGGGCGTGTCGCTGATCGGTGGAGACCTCAGACTGCCTGCAGTAACAGATAAGGACCGGCAAGACCTGGCCTTCGCCATCGGACAGGGCATAGATTACATTGCGCAGTCCTTCGTCCGTTCGCCGGAGGATATCCTCACTCTGCGCCGGGCGATGGCCGATCTCGGGACGTCGCTGCCGATTATCGCCAAGATCGAGAAGGCCGAAGCGCTCGATAACTTCGATGATATTCTGACCATCAGCAACGGCATCATGGTCGCACGCGGGGACCTCGGCATCGAAACACCGCTGGCGAAGGTTCCGATCCACCAAAAGCACCTCATCCTGAAGAGCAACCTGGCGGGTAAGCCGGTCATTACGGCCACGCAGATGCTGGACTCGATGACGTGGAATGTGCGGCCCAGTCGTGCCGAGGTCAGCGATGTGGTGAACGCCGTGTTGGATGGCACGGGCGCCGTGATGCTGTCCGGAGAGACGGCGGTTGGCAAGGATCCCGTCAACGTCGTGCGGACCATGGCGCGTATCACTGAAGTAGCGGAAGAAGAGTTCCCCTACGAATTCTGGGTACAGGAAGCCGCACGGCTGCGCGCGGACACAGCGATGGACGCGATCAGCCAGGCGGCCAACGAAATCGCTCAAGAGTTGGGGGCAGCTGCGATCATCACGCCGACGCGCACCGGGCACACGCCCCGCTTGATCGCTCGCTACCGTCCCAGCCCGCCCATCTTTGCCACAACGCCCAATGAGGAAACCTGCCGCGGTCTTGCACTGGTCTGGGGGGTGCAGGCGCATCTGATTGCACACTGCCAGAACACGGACGATATCGTCCGGCTTTCGATCGAGAAGGCGACCGCAGCCCTGGGACTCCAGGCGGGTGCTGTCGTCGTGATCACCGCGGGGGTGCCGTTTGGTGAGCACATTGGGACGAACATGGTCCAGGTGCGCACAATCTGAGTCGACTCGCTAAACATACGATGAGAAGGCCGCAAGCCACCGGCAGATGAAGAGATGTCCAGATTCTTCGAGCAGGTACACCGCCTCGTCAGCCTGATCCCAGCCGGCAAAGTCGCCAGCTATGGGCAGATAGCCGCATTGCTGGGCGAACCACGCGCCGCACGGACGGTGGGATGGGCCTTGCATGCCTTACCTGATGAGACAACGGTCCCCTGGCAGAGAGTGATCAACGTGCAGGGGCGCATCACCAACAGCAGCCATAGTGGCGCCGCGGAGATACAACGCGTTTTGTTGGAGCAAGAGGGTATCCGCTTCAGCGCCGATGGGCGGGTGGACATGAACGTATATCGTTGGGAAGGACCAACGGTCGCACAACTCGACAGCATCCTGCGCGGCCACACTGCCCCAGAGCACCACCTGCGGACACCGCCGCTACACGCCTGAGCCGATTGCCACCATCGTTGCATGCCAGAGATTCTACGGGGGAATATGTTGCAGAAAGAGCAGTACGGGCAGCCCTACTCCGAAAGCATCCTCATTCTGTTTGCCGCAATCGCCCCGAGTTTGTGGGCGACCTCGTTTCTGGCCGTCAAATACGTGGTGGTCAGCATACCGCCGTTCACAGCGGCAGCTTTTCGTTTCATCATTGTTGTAGCTATGCTGTGGGCGCTGCTCTTCGCCCTGCGCATCCGCATCCGGCAACGGCCAGCGCTGCGCGATGTGCCGCTGCTGGCGGCAACGGGCCTCTGCCAGACCACCTTCTACTTCGCCCTGCAATACTGGGGACTGCAATTGACCACCGCATCGAACGGCGCGGTGTTGGTCAACACGCGTCCGATCTTCGTCACACTGATCGCCGCCCTGTTCCTGCACGAGATCATCACCTGGCGCAAGGGATTGGGTGTCGCGCTGGCCTTCGCGGGCGTCGTGACGATCATCGGATACGACGCGCTGGCGCTGCTCAATGGCGGCAGCGAGCAACTGCTCGGTAACATCGCGCTGTTGCTCAACGCCGTCAGTGGTGCGATCGGCCTGGTGCTCACCAAGCGGGTCATCACGCGCTTCGGACCATTTCCCTCGTTGGTCTACACGAACACATTCGGCGCGCTGGGGCTGATCGCCTTCTCCGCCGTGGAGCTGGGAGAGCGCGGCAGCCTGCCCGCGGCGACGCTGCCCCCGTGGCTGGCATTGATCTATCAAGCCGTGTTCACGACGATCATTGCGCACGTGCTCTGGAACACGGTCCTGAACCAAAAGGACGCCTCGTGGGCTGCGGTATTCCTGTACATCACGCCGGTGATGACCGCGCTCCTAAGCTGGGCATTTCTCGCCGAGCAACCGACATGGAACCTGATTGCGGGAGCAGCCCTGGTGTTCCTGGGAACTCATCTCGTGACGCAGAGGAAATAGGCACTTGACAGGCGCGCGTGAATGTGTTAGCCTGTGTTCATTACATTCCAAACCGTACCTTTCATCTCAGGAGAAAGCAGATGAAGAGAGAAGTGATTGTTCCGCAAGGACAGCATATTTCATTAAGGGGAGAGAAGATGAAAAGAGAAGTGATCGTTCCGGAAGGCGCTCCCAAACCAGTCGGCCCGTATTCCCCTGCGATTCGCTGGGGCAACCTGGTATTCTGCTCCGGGCAGACCGGGGTCGACCCGACCACTGGCACACTGGCTGACGGCGTCGCCGCACAAGTGCGGCAAACCCTGCAGAACCTGTCAGTCCTTTTGAAAGGCGCCGGCACCGACCTCGCTCATGCGCTGAAGACCACGGTCTACCTGACCGACATGAACGACTTCACCACGATGAACGGGGTATACGCGGAATTCTTCCCGCAAGACCCACCCGCGCGCACCACGGTCGCCGTGAAGGCGCTCCCAATCGGTGCACTCGTAGAGATCGAAGTCATCGCCGCCATCGAGTAGCACCTACGATACACGTCATTCAGCCTAACACCGCAGGTAGAAACACCAAGAGGCCGGTCAGCCCTGAAGAGGTGACCGGCCTTTTCCATTGTACGGACGTACAAAGCATGTGCTCCGCTAGATGGTTCCTGCGAATCAGAGAGAACGGTGCTCGAAGAAGTCCTGCACGGGAACACCGAGACGCCCCGCCGCATTGAGCGCAGCCATCAGCCGGACGCGCGCCTTGGGCCCGTTGAGGTCCCACGCGAACAACACCCCCGCATCGACAAGGTCGCGGTAGGAGCCATCGAACCGGTAGCTGTCATAGAGCCGTCCGGACGGACAGCGCGAGGTTACGACCACGGGCACATCACCCTCCACTGCCTCACGGATCGCCGGCATCCACCAGGGAGGGACTCTGCCGCCGCCGAGCACCTCCAGCACGACCCCACGCGCACCCTGCTTGAGCGCGTAACGCAAGAGGCCATCGTTCATACCCACTGCCAGCTTGATCAACGGCACGTTCGGCTCCAACGCACGGCAATCGATCACGTCCTGGGGCTCCACCCGAAAACCGATAAGCACCACGTCACCGTCTACCCGTCCGAGTGGCCCCCAACCGGTCGATTGGAAGGTATCGACGCCCTGGGTGTGTGTCTTGGTCGCATAGCGCGCAGCGTGGATCTCATCGTTCAACACCACCAGGCCACCGAGGCCACGCGTCTGGCTAGCGGCGGCGACACGGATGGCCGACAGCAGGTTCGCCCCGCCCTCCCAGCCGACCATCGACGCAGTACGCATCGCACCGGTAACCACAACCGGCGTCTCGCCCGGCACGGTGATGTCGAGCAAATAGGCCACTTCCTCCAGGACATCGGTCCCCTGACTGACTACCACACCCGCGACCTCGGGGCGTGCTGCATATTGAAGCACCCGTTCGCGGATCTCCCAGATGTCCTCCAGCGTGAACTGCGCACTGGGCAATTTGAACAACTCGACGACGCGCACATCTGCCAGATCGGCGGGTAACCCGTTCAACAACCGGCTTCCGCCCAATTCGGGCGCGGCACCACCTCGCTCCGTATTCTGTACCATCGAAATAGTTCCACCGGTACTGATGACCACGACTCGTTCCATGCCGCCTCGCTCCCCCTCGTCTCGCAAAATCGCCTGTGTATTGTACCACAAAGGAAAGGAGAGGCCCAAGAATCGAGGCATGAAAAAGTACCCCCGAGGCGATTCGAACGCCTGCTCCCGGCTCCGGAGGCCGGTGCTCTATCCACTGAGCTACGGGGGCACAGTGTTGCTTATTTTATCACTGACGCCCAGTTTTTGCAAGTCGAACGAAAGAGTGGGGTGCAGCCAGCAATTTTTGGCGACAAATGCGCAGGAGAGCACGCCCAATGTGCCAGACTGGGCCAATCTCCGCACAGGCCGTGCGGACGCCGGGCAGTCGTTCGTGTGGATGCCCTGCGCAGGCGAGGCGTGCCGAAGATCGGCACAATCGCCGGCACGAAGATTCATGCGTTTGGAACCGTGCAGGTTACCTCCCACTTCTCAGATGGGGCCTTACAACTTCAGCGGTCCCGTCAGCGGTTCGATCCCCAGCATGAACACGCGTGCACCGGGCGGGCGCGTCACCGCAAACAGGACCGCTTCCGCGACGTCCTGTGGGGCGAGCAGCTCATCGAGAACGGGGTCGCACGCGCTGCGTCCAGCACCGATAGCGAACTGAGTGTGAACCCCGCCCGGCACGACGACACTGACCTTGATCCCCTGGTCGCGTACTTCCCGATCAAGAGCCTGCGCGAAGCCCATCTGCGCGAATTTGCTCGCGCAGTACGCCGTGCGCAGACGCTTGCCCGTCAGGCCGGCAGTCGAATTGATGAATACGACCCAGCCCTGCTTCCGTTCGAGCATCCCGGGCACAAACGCCCAAGAACACAGAAAGCTTGAACGCATGTTGCTATCCATGATCCGGTCGAAATCCGCCACGGTCATGTCCGTCAGGGCAATGTATTTGCCGATGCCAGCATTGTTAACCAGTATATCGAGACGAGAAAATCGCTCCAGAACACGTTCACGCAACTGGAGAACGTCCGTTTCACACGTGAGGTCAGCCTGAACGGCGAGCGTCTGCACACCGCAGGTCTCGATTTCCAGCACCAGCTCGTGCAGCTCGGCTGTAGAGCGTGCGGCGATGGCAATGTCCGCACCGGCCTGCGCCAGGGTCAACGCCGTCGCCCGCCCGATCCCCCGGCTTGCGCCTGTCACCAATGCGACTCTGCCAGCAAGTTGTTTAGTTATCATGTGGACTCCTCAAGCTGACGGAGAGTCCCGGCGGTGTCAGAAGCACAGCAAGTACGCCGGGACGTGCTCCGTGCAGCCGATCGTTTATCGCTCTCCGGCTGTAAATAGCGACCACGGCTGGCTTGGCCTATCCCAAATATAGCCAGCGAGATCGTTCCATTGAATATGCTGCTTCATGAAGGCTTCCGCATCGAAAGCCATTCCACTAGAACTACCGTACCTGGCCCACAGACTGAGGTCCCTGGCCAGGTCGCTGTCGGTCACCTTGCCATCGACCGCGCCCTGCGGACGGTAGGGCAAGCGAGCAGGCCAGTATTCGAACGCGTCGAGCTCGTAGTGGCCTTCCACTGTCCGTGAACAGGGATGATTCTCTTTTCCCAGATACACATCATAATGATCGGCGATGATCTTCTCGGCTGCGTCTACATCGAGTGTCCCGTGGTATTCCTCCATCAGGTTGGTCAGGCGCACGCGACGTGCCCCCATTGGCGTCCGAATGTCAAAGTAGCCCGTATCGGAACATTCCAGATTGCGCAGCGCGATATCGGTCGGCGCATTGAACCCGAGGAAGTAACCGTCTTTGGTACGTTCGACACTATGGTATTTCAGTCCCAACTCGAAACGCATGATCTCACCTGTGTTGGCGTCGCCCAACAGCCAGCTATTCGCGTAGGCGCCGTTGTTGTCCTGCAGCATGGTCCCGACGAAGCCATCCAGACTGTCCGCGTACTGCATCGCTTTGCGCACGCGCAGAAACTCCGGTGCGCCCTGTGGGTCGAACTCACCGTAGCCACCGATGGTCGTCTCAGTCACCATCAGACCGGCATCGGTCACTGCGAAGTCGGTACCGCTGTCGAGGAGGCCCGGCGCCGACTGCATGAGCATGCGCTGCCCTTGTGCCGGCTCGATGTCCAGAATCACTTCGCTCAATTGCCCCATCTCGAACACATTCCAGGAGTTGTGCGCCATCACGATCCTGCCATCCCGGGTCTGCGAACCCGTGGCGATGAATGCGCTACAGTGCTCGTTGTCCACATAGGTGCCTGCCTGTTCGTTGGGCCACCAGTAGCCGGTCAGTTCCTCATAACCGTTCCAGGTCATGATGTCCTGCCACGTGATGTCAACACCGGCCGCCTGCGCACCGTCTGCGATACCTTGCATTTCCTGCAAATACTCGGCATCGATATGCTTCTGGAACATACGATTGGCGGCATCGACGAAATAGCTCCACTTCTTGCCAGTGCTCCAGTAAGTGAGGTAATCCAGATTGTCGAAGATCGTCTGTAGTTCGGGTGCAAGCAGATAGCCATGTTGTACCCCACGTTCGTAAGGTTCTCCCGCAATGTGCAGATAGATCCAGCCATCCCGTTCAAACCGGTATCCCGCCCCATACTCTACGATCTCCTCCGCTGAGGAAACCGGCGCGCGTTCATTCTCGAGCGGCATCCCAGCCGACACGCCGAGCGGGAACCCACAACACAACGCCAATACGCCCAATAAGTAGAGCAACCTGCCAGATCTCATCTCTTCTCCCCCCTTCCCGGAATCGAGCACTTCATCGATAAAGCATCATCAATATGATGCGCATTACGATGCACAATATACATATTACCCCGAATCTGTCATTTCCTGCAAGCGGCCACGCGGCTTGATTAACCTTCCAGGGATCGGGTTCCTTGACATCCCAATTTAGTTTCGCTATAATCGGATTCAATCGTTGAGTTATGCTGGTTTGATGTTCTCGTCCTGGGGAGTGTCATATCGGTTTCGACGGACTCCCTGCAACCAAACCCGGTGCGGATTCCATTTTCCGCACAGTTGAGTTTTCCGCTACTTCACCGGTACTCATGTGCGCTATGCATTCCGGACACCGGTGCCTTTTTCCTGCTTGAATCAGCACGTCAGTTCACTATCGGTTGATCCAATAGCTCACTGGCCAAGCAGGGCACGTGCGTTTCAAAGGAAAAGCAGACATAAGCTGCAGCACAATGCTGGGGAAAGGTCTGAGCTGAGTCAATTCGCGATAAGCTGGTCGTTCCCTGGCTGGCGTCAGTCGGGCAAATCTTCATCTTAGCTGAGAAAGGAAGCAGAACATGTACAATCTGGGTGCAGCAGTAATCGGAACCGGGTTCATGGGTCCCGCTCACACCGAAGGCCTGCGGCGTCTCGGTATCCGCGTCGTCGGTATTCTGGGTTCCTCCGCGGAGAAGAGCCGCCATGCTGCGGACACGTTGGGCCTGGAAAAGGCATATCCCGATCTGGAGGCATTGCTTCAAGACAGGGAAGTTCAGGCGGTCCACATCACGACCCCCAACCGGCTCCATTTCGAACAAGCCAGCCGCTGTCTGCAAGCAGGCAAACATGTGTTATGCGAAAAGCCATTGGCGATGAATGCGGTAGAGTCTGCCGAGTTGGTGAAACTGGCAGAGAAATCCGGAATGGCCGCTGGTGTATGCTACAATCTGCGCTTCTACCCGCTCAACTTCGAGGCACGCCATCTGGTCCAGAGTGGCGAGCTGGGTGACGTCATTTCCATCTATGGCAGCTACGTGCAGGACTGGTTGCTCTACCCGACCGATTACAACTGGCGCATTCTGGCCGAGCAGGGCGGCAAGGTGCGTGCGATCGGCGACATCGGCACCCACTGGATGGATCTGGTGCAGTTCATCACCGGGCTCGAAATCGAGGCGGTTCTTGCTGATTTGAAGACCGTGTACCCGACACGGCGACGGCCTCTGGGTGAAGTTCAGACCTTTTCTGGCAAGGTACAGGATATCCAGGCTACCGAGGAGATCGCTATCGAAACCGAAGACTACGGAGCCGTCCTGCTCCGCTTCAAGGGAGGTGCACATGGCTCTCTGTGGGTTTCTCAGATGACTGCCGGACGCAAGAATTGCCAGCGCTACGAGATCTCCGGCACTGACGGCGCGCTCGCCTGGAACAGCGAAGTACCTAACGACCTGTGGATCGGCCACCGGAACCAGGCCAACGAAGTACTGATCCGCGATCCAGGACTGGTCTCCGCAGCGGCGCGCGCATACATCACCTATCCGGGTGGGCACAACGAAGGCTACGACGACGCATTCAAGCAATGCTTCAAGGCGTTCTACGACTACATCGTCGCCGGGGGGACCTCCGCCAGGCCGGACTTCGCTACGTTTGCGGAAGGGCACAAGGAGATACTGCTGTGCGACGCGATTCTGAAGAGCCATCTCGAAGAGAAATGGGTGAAACTGTGACCTCAAGGAGGTTCTCTCGATGATCAAACTGGGTTTCAACACCGCGATTCTGCCCGAACTGTCGCTGGAAGAGGTAGTCAACTTCGCCGCGGCGGAGGGATTCGCCTGCATCGAGGTCATGTGCTGGCCTCTTGGGAAAGCGGAGCGACGTTATGCCGGTGTAACACACATCGATGTCGTTGGTATGGCGGAGGAGAAGGCGAACCGGATCAAGCGACTCCTGACCAGAGCAAGCGTGGAGATCAGTGCGCTGGGATATTATCCGAATTATCTCGTGCCCGATCACGAGGAGGCCCAGGTGTACATCGACCACCTGAAGCAGGTGATTGTGGCAGCGGAACTGCTCGGCGTGGATACGGTCAACACCTTCGTCGGTCGCGACTGGACCCAATCCGTCGACGAAAACTGGCCACGCTTCAAGGAAGTCTGGATCCCTCTCGTCGCGTTCGCCGAAGAACACGGCATCCGCATCGGGATTGAGAACTGCCCGATGGCGTTCACTGCGGATGAGTGGCCTGGGGGCAAGAACCTGGCGTCGACGCCTGCCATCTGGCGACGCATGTACAGAGACATCCCGAGCGACAAATTCGGCTTAAATTACGACCCATCCCATTTCGTCTGGCTGATGATGGACTATCTGAAACCACTGCGCGATTTCACGCCCAAGCTCTTCCACATCCATGCCAAAGACGTACGCCTGGACAGGCATCGTCTGGATGAAGTCGGCATCATGGCGACACCATTGGAGTTTCACACACCGAAATTACCTGGCCTGGGCGACATAGACTGGGGGATGTTCTTCTCAGTTTTGACTGATGTCGGGTATGACGGCGCTGTCTGCATCGAGGCAGAGGACCGTGCCTACGAAGGATCATTGGAGGACCGAAAATCCGCTCTGATTCAGGCACGTCGGTTTCTGTCGCAGTTCGTTCCGTAGCAAGTCACGTGATGGGAACGGCATCACACCGCGCGGCACACGCGGTGACCGGCCCCAAGGTAAGACTGCGCCCTGACCGCCGCGACAAAAACGTCCGCGGACAAGCGCACAGGATCGAGCGCCACCCACATTCTTGAAGGTCGCGTGGGATGCTTGTGGCAATAGCGGTCGACCACGATACAATCCAAGGTGCCATGGAACGTGCTGCCCTTAACCGATTTTGTGCAGTGGCACCCTCACAGATAGTCCACGCGGGGAGGGGCGAAGAAATCAAGCACTTCACCCGGCTCGATTACTTCAATGACGTG
>CAZPTF010000087.1:3796-13147 GCA_964589015.1 uncultured Anaerolineae bacterium | reverse complement strand
CGTGCGCCGCTTCTTGAAACCACAGGCGGTGAGCGCTGCAATCTCCGGTTCTTTCGTCGCATTCAGTCTGATTTGGACTTCGGCTGGGGCGGTGCGGCCTGTGAGCTGGCTCAGTGTCGTGCGCAGTAGTGCACCTTCCACCTGTCCTTGATATGCGGGGTGGACCAACAGGGACAGACGATGGATACCGTTTTCCCCACGCGCTGTAACCAGTCTTGCGTAGGCAGCCAGGCCGGATTTCCCATCAATGACGAATCGATAAGTGCGGGATCCGGACGTAAATGCCGTCAGTTTCTCCGAGAGTTCGAGCAGCCAGTCGGTCTCGAAATCGATGCGATTGATCGGTGTCAGGCGTTGCTCTGGCTTCGGGGTCGCTGCGAGGGCCAGGGAGTAGAGCGGATGTGAATCGCCGCTGTGGGCGGCACGCACACGGTTGTCTGCCTGCGGAAGCGCGGCCACGACGAAGCCCGCCGGGAGATACAGCTCGGTCTCCGCTGTGATGGACTGGAATCCCAAGCCCTCGTACAATCTCAAGGCTGCCGTGTTATCGTCCCGAACCTGCAGAAAAATCGTTTTCCCGGCCCGCTGCTGCACGTAGTCGATAGTCGCTTCCATGAGGTGCTGTGCGATACCTCTCCGTCTGTGCGCAGGCTCGACTGCTACGTTGCTGATTCGCCAGTGTGCAAGCATCCCGGAGATGACGTTGACACTCACATTGCCGACGATATGCCCATTCTCTTCCCATACAAAACCGGAGAGGATCTCCTCGAACCCCGGCCCGATCAATCGCATCAACCACAACAGAATTGCCCAGCGGCTGAGGTGCCGGAGTTCCCTTAGAACCTGGCGTCCTTCGTGGTCCAGATCCTCGAAGAAGGCTTGCTCGATCAGATCGGCGACCTCGGACAGATCGGTCATCGGGTTCAGACGTCTGGGTCCAACGACTTCCTCTATGGTGTGGCTTGGCGCCAGTACGGACATGATCTTTCCTTCACTCATAATACAGCAGGGGCGGTTCTCGAAGACCGCCCCCAGTTTCCCACACTCATTGGTTGCCCTAAGGCAAGTTCTACTCAACGTTTGGCTGTTGGAACAGCAGGAGCGTCACGCCAATCTGGATCTCGTCTTCCGGCTGCAGTACGTGTTGATCGATGTTTTCCCCGTTCACCATCGTTCCATTGGTACTCTGCAGGTCGTGGATGTAGAAACTGGGACCGACGCGGACGACTTTCGCATGGTGTCGTGAGACCATCGGATGATTGACGATAATGTCACAGTCTTCGCCGCGGCCGATCACTGTCGTTTTCTGCTCGAGGGAGAACACCGTGCCTTCTCCTTCACCCTCGATGATCTGCAGCGTTGGGCGGGTGCTCAGTTTCGGAACGGCGGGCATTACCAGCGTGGTCTCTCCCGGTGTGAGAGGTTTCTCGGCCGGCGTTTCGAGTTGCTTTTCCGCGGGCTGCTGAGCTGCCGGCTGACGGGTGACTGTCGGTGTAGTGCTCTTCGGCTTTGGCGTGGGTTCGGCTGTTTCCGGCGGGCATACGGGTTCTCGGCGTCGGGCCAGTGTGAAGAAAATCACCACGGCTAAAAACAGCAACCCAACGACACCGGCAACAATGACAATGATCACCACGTTGGGCAACCCGCCGACCTCAGTCGTTCCGGAGGGAGCGATCGTGGCGCCAATCGCTGTAGGCGTCGCCAGAACGGCCGGCTGCGCATCGGGTGCGGAAGTTGCCGGCGGCGGGGTCGGCTGAGGGACCGGCGAGCTTGGCGCCACCGCGCTGGTGGGCCGGGTAACCGGCGTCAGCACTTCCAGCTCGAAGACTGCCTCAGCGGCATTTCCCTCGGCGTCTTGCGCCGTCAAGGTGTATGTCCCCGGCTTGAACTTCGTCTCATCGGTGGGGGCGAAAGCGATGACCATGAATTGACCCGTATTGTCGGCCTGAGGGGCAATTGTCTGACCGAATGCCTGGATTTGTACCTGACTCTTGGGCGCGAAACCATTCCCCTTCAGGTAAATCTGTAAGCCATAGGT
The DNA here is from genome assembly GCA_964589015.1 of uncultured Anaerolineae bacterium. GTDB lineage: Bacteria > Chloroflexota > Anaerolineae > DAOTYC01 > DAOTYC01 > CAZPTF01. The sequence continues at coordinate 11,109 of CAZPTF010000087.1, read as the reverse complement.
TCCTTTGTTGGGCTCGCAAATGAGCTCTGCGCCGCCCTGGGCCAGGAGGTGCAACGGCATTGCAAACAACGCAACGACTACGAATAGCCCCACGATCAGCCAGGGACTTATGGAACGGGCCATCTTCATTAACCTATCCTCCCGCCGTCTTACGGGGATTTCCCCAAAGTCTCTCGACTTTCACGGTATTGTAGAATCTAGCTCGGATTATACTGTAACAAAAAAGGGGTGTCAAGTTCTTCTCGTGTAAATAGTGAAAATTCGCACCGGTCAGTAGACCAACACCCCCAGCACTACAGCCGCCACAATTGCCAACGCGGGGTGAACGTTCAAGAAGACGACTACCATAAACGCCCCTACACCGATCAGGGCGGTGTCCCAACTCTTGATCGAGCTGGGGAAGATCTCCCATACGGTGATTGCCAGGAGTGCGATGACCACGGGGCGCACGGCTTTGAGGGATGCCTGAACGTAATGCGTGTCCTTGTACGCCAACAGGATGCCAGCCAGGGCAAGCATCAGGATGATCGAAGGCAGGATCATCCCGGTCACGCCGACTACGGCACCTGGTAACCCGGCTAGCTTGTAACCGATGTATGCAGACATTTTCGTTGCGATCGGGCCGGGGAGCGCGTTGCCCATCGCCAACGTATCCACGAATTCCTCGCTCGTCAGCCAGTGGTGTGCATCCACGACTTCGACCTGGACCAACGGAATCATCGAGGGGCCTCCGCCATATCCGAATATCCCCACTTTGGCAAACGCCAGGAAAATTTCCCATAGCAAGCGCATCAGCACGAACCCTCCCGAACATGTTCTTGTGGTTTGCCCACAGTGCTCAGATTATACAATTCCCGGAATGTAAGTGCAAAGTCCGAAAGAACGCGCCGTTCTTGTTTCGTATCACGCAGATCGGTTTCATTTCGTGAGACGCTATTTGTGCCTTCTGGAACGATTTGACAAATTTGCAGGATGGTGATATAGTGCTTAACTGAGTGAAGTAGTACCATTTGAACTTTTCACATACGGGTCAGGTTCTGATTCATACTTTGGGCTTGTTCACACAATGAGGGTGGGGCTTTTCCAAGACAGTTTGTGGAGTTGGGCTGGTATTCTATTTTGGGTGGTTCTTATGGAGCCGGGCATATCTCCCTGCTCTATTTTTTCGCTTGCTCCCCGTGCGGCATGCAGGATGGCATACCATCATCATCTCATAGTTCACGAGCATCCTCGCATGTCTTTCGGGAAGGAGGCACCCCGATGATGAGTGTTCGCGTCTCAAGGTCGGGAATTCGTTCTACAATATCCAATTCTTACCAATCTATTTCACTTGAGAGTGCCTAAGGAGGAAAAGGTACATGTCGGCATTAAACAGTATGGAGCAAACCATGCTCTGGGGCGTCATCGTGGTCGCGTTCATCAGTCTCACGTATGCGTTGTGGCTGTGGCGCAACACGATGGCACGCGACACCGGCGACGAAAAGATGCAGGTCGTCTGGCGCGCGATCAAGGAAGGAGCCAATGGCTACCTGGGACAGCAATTGAGGACGATGCTGCCGTTCCTGGTCGCGTTGGCAGTTGCCATCTTTTTCAGCATCTATGTGGTCAAACCGACCCAAGAAGCCCTGGCAATGTTCAACAACGACGTCGGAGCGGCCAGGTTGTGGCTTGGTCTCGGACGAGCAGTTGCGTTCGTGCTCGGTGCAACGTTCTCAATTACGGTCGGGCAGCTTGGGATGCGCGTCGCGATCGAGGGCAACATTCGCGTTGCTGCGCAAGCCGCACGTGAGAATTACAACGGCGCATTGACCGTCGCTTATCGTGCCGGGACGTTCACCGGAATGCTCACCGATGGACTCGGTCTGCTGGGTGGCACGGCGATCTTCATGATCTTCGGCAAGGCGGCTCCCGACGTCTTGCTGGGCTTCGGCCTGGGTGGCACGTTGGTTGCATTGTTCATGCGTATCGGTGGCGGTATCTATACCAAGGCGGCTGATGTGGGTGCCGACCTGGTTGGTAAAGTCGAACAGGGTCTTCCGGAAGACGACCCGCGCAACGCCGCCGTCGTCGCCGACCTGGTCGGTGACAACGTGGGTGACTGTGCCGGCATGGCCGCAGACATCTTCGAGAGCTACGAAGTCACCATCGTTTCCACGTTGATCCTCGGGTTGTTCCTGCTCCACCAGACGGGCGACACGTTCTGGATCGTCTACCCGCTGATCGTGCGCGCAATTGGTGTCGTTTCTTCCATCATCGGAACCTTCACCGTGCCCATTTGGGAGACCTTCCCGATCAAGTTCTTGCGGGCGCACGACGCGGAAAGCGCGATGTTCCATTCCTACGAAGTATCTTCGGTCATCACGATTGTGACTGCCTTCATTTTCTCGCTGGCTTACGCAGGCGAGTGGCAGCTCGCAACCTTGAACGCCGTCGGTGTAGGGTTGGCGGTGGCCTTCAACCCGCTGACTTCGTACTTCACTTCCACAAAATACCGCCCGACCCGCGAGATCGCGGAATCCACGCAGACCGGTTCGGCAACGACGATCCTCACTGGCCTGGCTGTCGGTATGGAAGCCAGCGTGTGGAGCTTGCTCGCGGTCGTGGTCGCCCTTGCCGCCAGTTTGCTGGTTTTCTGGGACGCATCCCTGACTCATAAGCTCTACGGTGTAGCTATGGTCGGTATCGGTATGCTCTCTCACACGGGCAACAACGTCGCGATGGACGCATTTGGCCCGATCTCGGACAATGCCAATGGTATCGGTGAGATGGCGGGTGTAGGTGAAAAGGCATGGTCGCTGCTGGCTGAGTTGGATTCGGTTGGGAATACGACCAAGGCGATCACCAAGCAGATCGCTATCGCTTCCGCCGTGATCGCGGCTACGGCGTTGTTCTTCTCGTTTGTGGCCGATGTGCTGACGCTATCCAATCCGGGCGTGCCACTGGAAACACTCTTGGACCAGGGTATTTCCGTGTCCTCGCTGAGCGGGACCATCGGCTTCCTGTTGGGTGGTGCACTGCCGTTCCTGTTTGCAGCATTCTGTCTTCGTGCTGTCTCCCGTGGCGCTAACCTGGTAGTCGAAGAAGTTCGCCGCCAGTTCAAGATTCCCGGTGTGCTAGAAGGCAAAGTCAAGCCGGAGTATGCCAGGGTAGTTGGAATCACCACGGCAGCCGCGCAGAAAGAGCTCATCAGTCTCGTCGTGTTGTCGGTCAGCGTCCCATTGCTGGTAGGAGTCGTCTTCGGCGTGCAGTCGCTGGGCACCTATCTTGCCGGTGTGATCTTGACCGGTCAGTTGCTGGCAGTCTTCATGGCGATCGCCGGCGGTGCGCTGGACAATGCGAAGAAGTACATCGAGGACGGCCACTTCGGTGGCAAGGGTTCGCCGGCGCACAAGGCTGGCGTTGAAGGCGACACGGTTGGTGACCCGCTCAAGGACACCGCCGGCCCGGCCCTCAACCCGATGATCAAAGTCGTGAACATGATCAGCCTGATGGCCGCGCCCCTCATGGTGGAGAACCAGGGTTCAATCGGGATGTACGTGGCGGGTGCCATCCTGTTCGTGGCGACAATCTGGGCGATCAGCCAGAGCAAGAAGGAAGTTGCTCGCGCGTAATGTGAGAGGGCCCTCCCCTCTTCTTGAAAATCAGGCCTCCTGAGTCTGCCGATGTGGCGGACCCAGGAGGCTCTTTTTGTGTGGTGTTCAGTGTGGTGTGGATCGCCCGTCCCTGTGGCGTAACGCCGCCGGAACCCGGACGCGTTACGAAACCGCGCAGCTGTTCGCAAACGGATGCGCGGTTGGGGCTACTTCCAGTTGGGGTCGATCTCGCTCAACTTGACCGGACGGTTCTCGCGGTACGACTTCTGTGCTGCATACCCCATGACGACGGGCATGCGTCCGTCGCGTCCGGTGACGGGCACCGGCTTGTTCTGGGTGATGGCTGCCGCAAAGTCTTTGATCTCGGCAACGTAGGCGTCGGTGTAGCGCTCCACGAAGAAGTATGGAGGCCGTGCGGTGCTTACGGTCTCGGCCGTGCTGAGTTCCACGTTATCCGGTTTCTCGTTGTAGACGATCGCGACACCCTTCGAGCCGAATACCTCAAGGCGCTGGTCGTAACCGTACACGGCTTGGCGGCTGTTGTCGATCGTGCCAATGGCGCCATTGCGGAAACGCAGCGTGATAATCGCCGTGTCCACATCGCCCGCCTCACCGATCGCTGGATCTACCATGACGCCGCCGGCGGTAAAGATCTCGTCGACTTCGTCGCCCATGACGTAACGCGCCATGTCGAAGTCGTGGATCGTCATGTCGAGGAAGATACCGCCGGATACCTTGATGTAGCTGATCGGTGGGGGTGCCGGGTCGCGGCTGCTGATGCGCAGGATGTGCGGAGTACCCAGCTCGCCCGCTGCAACCAGCTCGTGGACGCGCTTCATCGATGGATCGAAACGCCGGTTGAAGCCGATCTGCAGTTTGACTCCCGCTTTGTCGACGGCAGCGAGTGCCTTATCGATGCGCTCCAGACTGAAATCGATGGGTTTTTCGCAGAAGATGTGTTTCCCTGCTTCGGCGGACTCGATGATGAACTGCGAGTGGGTATCCGTGCTGGAGCAGATGACCACTGCCTCGATGGCCTTATCCTCGATAATTTTGCGCGGATCGGCATAATACTTGGGTATGCCGCATTCTTGCGCACAGTTCTTGGCGGCGTCTTCGAAGATATCCGCGATGGCGACAACATCGATTTCCGGAACGCGGAAGCACAGGTTCTCAGCGTGAAGTTTGCCGATGCGCCCTGCGCCGATGATTCCTACTTTGACTCTTTCGGCCATTTCAAAGCACTCCTTCCCTGGAATGTGATTGAGGATTCGCTATTGCAAGTATGACCATTTTATCACAAACGGCGCTGTATGACAAGCACCGCATGAAAATACTCCCAGGATTCACAATCCTGGGAGTGGGTATGCTGCGTCTCACCACCAATTTCAAATGGTCCGTTATGATTCCATGGCCTTCTGCGCATTGAGCACATTGAGCTCGTACACGCGTCGGAAGTGGTAGCCATATACGGACATGGTAATGGCCAACGGGAACATCTTCGGACGTTTGAACAGGGTCCAGAAGAAGAGCCGCCAGTATTGGACGCGCTCGGCGCTCTTGATGCCGATCAGATAGATGGTCTTGAAGAACGCCTTGATCAACTCGAAGGACAGCGGGGCCTTGATCTCCGACGATGGGTTGAAGTCCTTGAGCATCGTCTTGACGCGCGCATAGTACCCCTCGGGCGAATAGATTTCCGCCAACACGCGTTGGTATCCCTCGTAAAGGGTATCCTTGTTCATCCTGGGAATGAAGTTCATCGTGGCGTCACAGTTGTCGCCCGTCACCTCGCCCGAAAGGCGCCCTTCCTGCTTCAGTCTTTCGTACAACTGGGTACCGGGAGGTGCCTGCAGCAACCCGACCATCGCGGTGACGATACCGCTCTTCTGAATGAACTGGATTTGCTGTTCGAAAATGGACAATGGGTCACTGTCGAAACCGATGATGAACCCGCCGGCGACCTGCAGCCCGCGCTGCTGGATGTGCCGCACGTTCTCGACGAGATCGCGCCCACGGTTCTGCCCTTTGCCGCACTCGGTGAGGCTTTCCTCGTTCGGTGTCTCGATGCCGACGAACACGGAATTGAAGCCCGCGGCGACCATCAGCTCCAGCAGTTCTTCATCATCAGCAATGTTGATGGAGACCTCCGTCATGAACGAGATGGACTTCTTGTCCTTGCGCCAGTCGATGATCGCGGGCAGGATCTCCTGCTTGAGCTTCTTCTTGTTGCCGATAAAGTTGTCGTCCACGAAGAAGATCGAGCCACTCCACCCGGCGTCGTAGACACTCTGCAGCTCGTTGATGATCTGCGTGACGCTCTTGGTGCGTGGCTTGTGCCCAAACAGAGCGGTGACGTTGCAGAAATCGCAATTGAACGGGCAGCCGCGGGAATACTGGATGTTGATGCTGGCGTAATGCTTCAGATCCAACAGGTCCCAGCGCGGAGCGGGGGTCATCTCCAGATCGGGAAATTCAGTGGATGTGTAGATCCGTTCGGGTGTACCGGCTGCCAGGTCTGCCAGAAAGCGCGGCAGCGTCATTTCGGCCTCGTTCAGGACGAAATGGTCCACATCGGGGAATGCTTCGTACTCGTGCGTGAAAAGTGGGCCGCCAGCCACGGTTTTCACTCCGGCCTGCTTGCACCGCGCAATGACCTCTTGCGCCGAGTCGCGCTGGATGATCATCGCACTGATGAAGGCGTATTCACCCCACGCCAGATCCTCATCCGTCAACTTCGTCGCGGCCAAGTCCACCAGACGCAACTCCCACTCTTTTGGCAGCATGGCTGCGACGGTGAGTAAACCCAAAGGGGGTCCCGATGCCTTGCGCGAAATGAACTTCAGCGCGTGCTTGAAGCTCCAAAACGTGTCAGGGAACTCCGGATAGATCAACAACACTCTCATTTGCCGTCCTCCTGGGGAGCATCGCTCCGCCATTCGCTCGAATACAGAACGATTGAATAATTTCAAACTCCAAAGAAGCGAGCCGTATCCCGCTTCTCTGTGAGTCAGTCAGACTTGAAATTGGTCAGAAAAGCTCGTCGTCGGTGGGCATTTCTGGCGCGGTTTAGCAGGAGCAAACGGAGACGGGCTCAATGCACGAACGCCTCGTCCCTCATAGCCCTTCATTATAGCACCCTTGCCTCGATAAGCAAACTGCTGCAGTTGCCGTACGAGAGCCTGGTGTAGCGTGACCGGAACATCTCACGCAATCAAACACCGTATCGCCTGGGAAGTTGCGCCACGTGGACATCGCGACGCTACCGGGATATCCCGGAATTTTGGGCGACCATTGCATGGCCGTTGGCGCGACAAATCCGCGAGAGAGCACGCCCACTGGAGCAGACTGGGCCAATCCGCAGGCCTTCGTATCCGTAGCGCGGGGCTTCAGCCCCGCAGCATCTCCTTCGTCTGGTTGGTCCAGACTGTGCCAATTGACGGCGGTTGCGCGCAGCGTGCGGCCTGTCGCATTCCACCGCTCCGGCTGGCGCGCGTGCTCGTCAAAGATTGGCCCAGTCAGACTTCGCGCCTACGACTGGGCCAATCTCCGCACAGACCATACGGGGGCCTGGCGGCCTGTTCCCGTGGGTCTCTGTGCAAGCGGAATGCGTCCAAGATTGGCCCAGTCTGGACCGGCACGCCGATGTTCGTGTGAACCTGGCAGATCACGCTGAAAACACGACCTGCCCATTGCTCGCTAACCCCAAAATTTCCGGAC
>CAZPTF010000087.1:0-3696 GCA_964589015.1 uncultured Anaerolineae bacterium | reverse complement strand
GATCACGCTGAAAACACGACCTGCCCATTGCTCGCTAACCCCAAAATTTCCGGACGCACCCAGGGATATCCTGGATTTTGGACGACCATTGCAAGGCCGTTGGCGCGGAAAATCCGCAAGAGGGTGTGCCGCGAAACGCGTCCAGGTTTGGCCGACTATTCGCCAGCCTCCCAGAGGTGGGCGGCATCCCTGTGGGAAGTGCACTTGTCAAGCAGGCAGCTTGTGGTATCATGTACTGCGGTTTGGGACATACCTGGCGTATCCCAGGCAGAACCGAAATTGATCGAAGGATGACGAGCTCTGTGATGATTGACGGATTCTATCTGAAGTTGCTGCTCAGTTTTGTGATCGGGGGTGCGTGGATCACCCTGGCTACGGTGGTTGCCGAGAAGCTCGGCAGTAAAATCGGCGGTATTGTGGCGGGCGCGCCATCCACCGTAGTCGTCGCGCTTGCGTTTATCGCCTGGACGCAGGGCCCCGCGCAGGTATTCGCTGCCGGGGGTGTGCTGCCTCTCGCTCTGGCAATCAACTGCGTGTACGTCGTCACCTTTTCGTTCCTGTCGCTGCGCATCGGTTGGCTGTCTAGTATTGTGGGGGGCTTGCTGGTCTGGCTCATCGTACAGAGTCTAATCGTGACCTGGGACGTGAATACACTGACGCTGACCATCCCGCTTGGGTTGGGACTCACCGTGTTTTCGTACTATTTCCTGGAGTACGTCCTCAAGATTCGGTCCCACGAGAAGATCGCGGTACATTATTCGGCGAAGCAGCTCCTGGGTCGAGCGGTTTTCAGTGGAGGCATGATTGCGTTCGCCGTGGTGATGAGCAAGATTGGCGGGGCGACGTGGGGCGGGATTTTTTCCGCCTTCCCGGCGGTGATGACCTCCACGCTGGTAATCATGTGTACGTCGGTCGATGTCCCCTTCGCGCGCGCGGTTATCAAACCGTTGGTGCTGAGCGGTGTGGTGAATCCGGCGGTGTTTGCCCTTGCCTTCCGCTATGCGATCCTGAATCATAGCTTGCCCGTGGCAGTGATGGCTGCCTATGCCGTGTCACTGGTGAGCGTCTTCTTGACCTATCTCTTCGCCCGAAGCTACCTGTCGTGACTGCGATGTTTCTGGATCGCGCAGTCTGCGAGCAATCCCCTCGTGAAACGACTGCTTCCGTGTTCCCTGGCCGGTAGTCGGAGAGGGGACGTGCGCTGTCGAACGTGTGAGCTTTAAGACTCAAACGCATGCTTTCTTCTTGTCAGTTCGGGTTGGGCCAATCCCCGTCGCCACCATCGTTGTCGCGAGACTGCTGCGCCGGGGCGGATCGCGCACCGTTGTGCACCGCAGTAGATTGGTCCAGTCTGGCATTGCGGGCATCCCCGGCAACGGTTCCCGTTGTCGTCTGGAATTCGCGCAGTGTCCCCGTGTGTCGGTGATTCGGCAGGAGGCGTCCGGTGTGGTATAATCGTGAGGATTCCTTATCGCGATGCGGAAACCACGACCGATCCACGGTGTGTGACCATGAGACTGACCCACCTTTCCCTCACCAACTTCAGAAATTACTCCCGTCTCGAGCTGGACTTGCCGGAGGGCGTCACGCTACTGCAGGGGGACAATGCCCAGGGCAAGACTAACCTCCTCGAATCGATCTATTATCTGGCGACCTCTCGCTCGCCACAAACCTCGGCGGAGATGGAACTCGTCAATTGGCTGGTACGTGACGATATTGCGGTGTTCACTCGGCTGGTCGCCGACATTCTGTGGGATGGCAGGACTCAACGCGTGGAGTTGGTGCTGGCGCCTGCCGCTAATGGACGTGCTAACGGCCTGACCTTCCGTAAGCAGATCCGTATCAATGGGGTCCCAAAACGGGCGATGGACCTGATCGGTCTGGTCAACGTTGTGATCTTTCGGCCACAGGATATCGACCTGGTCTCGGGCTCTCCGAGTCTGCGCCGACGCTATCTGGATGCGATGCTCTGCCAGCTTGACAATCAGTATTGCCGGACGCTTGCACTGTATAACCGGGTGTTGAACCAGCGAAATTGCCTGTTGCGCACGCTACGTGAGCGAACCTGTGACCCTGCCCAGCTCGAATTCTGGGATGACCGGTTGGTCGAACATGGCTGCTACGTCACTGCCAGACGATACGATGGGTTGTTCGCTTTGAGCCGAATCGCGTTGGAGCTGCATCAGGATATGACCGAACAACGGGAACCACTTGCCCTGCTTTATCGACCCAGTATCTCCTGCTCGGATTCCGCGCCACCAGATGGAGAGGCGGTGCTGTCCCCGCTCACGGATGAGTGGCATCTGGGAAGGACTCCGGCAAGCAGCATGGTGTCCGCGTTCCGGGAGGCATTGCGTGGCTCGCGGAAAGAAGAAATTGCACGGGGCTTGACGCTGGTCGGTCCTCACCGAGATGATTTTCGTTTTCTGTCTGCTGCTGTCGATCTGTCCATCTATGGCTCTCGCGGTCAGCAACGGACCGCCGCATTGACGCTCAAGCTGGCGGAGACTGAGGTCGTGCGCCGTGTGAAGGGCTATTGGCCGGTCCTTTTGCTCGACGACGTCATGTCCGAGTTGGATGGGCAACGCCGTCTCCGGCTGATGGAGTTGGTGACTGGTGCAACGCAGACAGTGATCACCACCACCGATGTAGATGCCTACAGCATTCAGTTTCTCAGCAAGGTGGCCCGCTACCGCGTCAAGGAAGGCCGGTTGGAGCAACTGGAAGACTGAGCGGGGCCGAAGGCTGCCTTAGCGTAAGCTGGCATACAAGTTGTCGACTTTCGATCCGGCTTCTGCGCTGAGGGTTTTGCCAAGCGCTTATGGGTTGTGTTATAATACGCAAACGAGTTTCTTTGTAGCGTTTCGAACCTTGACACGCATTGTATCGAACTATAGGGAGGATTCTTGGAAGACATTCTCAGCAGAATCGCGCTATTGGTCGGATTGGTGATTGGAATTACCGTCCATGAATGCGCTCATGCGTGGTCGGCGAACGAGTTGGGTGATCCTACGGCCCGTTACCGGGGACGAGTGACGCTGAATCCCATCGCTCACCTGGATCCGATGGGCTCTCTGCTTATGCTGTACAGTTTGTTGGGTGGCTTTGGAATCGGCTGGGGCAAACCGACCCCGGTCAACCCGTTGAACCTGAAATATGGCCCACGGCTCGGACTCGCAATTGTCTCGGCTGCCGGCCCCATATCGAACATCCTGGTGGCGGTCATTTTCGCTATCCCATTGCGCTTGGGTCTGTCACTGCCGGGCGAATTGGCTATCTTGTTGATCTACATCATCGCCGCCAATATCAGTCTGACCGTGTTCAATCTGTTGCCCGTCCCGCCTCTCGATGGTTTCAGCATTCTGCGCGGGATACTGAGCCAGATCCGTGGGTTGTGGTCCTATCAAGTGGCGGAATGGTTCCGTCTCATCGAAGTTCAGGGTCCGCTGATCTTCATCGGTCTTTTGTTCATCGATTGGATGTTGCCGGGCCCCGGTATATTTGGGACGCTGATGGGACCACCCTTCCGTGTTCTGTTTAATCTGATAGTAGGGACCTAGTGTATCGCGTCGTGCAATTCTGGAAGGCGCTCACCGCCCGCGTTCAGCCAGGGGAGCTGGACGCCGTAGCGCCGCTACTGGGTGTACGTGGCATGGCGCTTTTCCAGCAGCTTTCGAGAAACGACCAGCGCCATTC
>CAZPTF010000086.1:8466-13189 GCA_964589015.1 uncultured Anaerolineae bacterium | reverse complement strand
CGTTGCACAGCTCACCAGGAAACGTCTCATACCTGCGATAGACATGGGTCTCTCTCCTCCCGCTGACGAGTACGAACGCCGGCTGCCCTCCTGCCAAACGCACAATTCCCAGGCAACAGGCAAACCAGCAAGTGACGGACGGTGCGGAATGCCACATTCCGTTCGTCACGGATGACAACAATGACCAAACGCTTCCGGCAGCCAACAGCGAAACAGAACAAACGCACCAGGATGGCTCTGCACCAAGCAACAATCCCGGGCGGGTTGCCAGTTTATTCGTCTGCGCGCAGTGGCAAGATATTCAAGAATCAACGGCTGGGGAGGGTAGCAAACACCCACTGAAGAACGCGACCAAGAACCAGGGATGCTTACATGTCGTCGCTCCAGGCGCGTTTCAAATGGCCCACGTTCCATGAAACACGCCTGTACATAACTATTATAACTGCAAATCCCAACATTGTCAATGGGCGCATTGAGAAATTGGGGCGTTCCGGAGTAGGAAAATGGTACCGTATCTTGCCAATGGTACAGATTTCGCTGCCAAATCAAAAAGCGGCCCACCCCTGGACCGCCATAACGCAACCCGTATGACTATGCAGCTATATTTTCAGGATCAGTTTCCGATAGAGGAAATAGACGATCACACACAACACCACCGTGACCGCAAAAGGAAGCAGACTGGGCACGATGGAGATCGCGATAGCCTGGCCCACATTTCCGAATGTCACCGCCAGATTCAGGACGAAAATCACCGAATAGGGAACCACCCAGCCAAACACCGCGACGACGAACAGCCAGAACGTGACAACCCGCAGACTTGCCTCTTTGCGCTCCAATTCCGTTTTCTGATCGGACATTCTCTTCTCCTTTCCCAATTGGCACACCTTCATAACGAACAACGTCTATTTGACATTACAGTACATAGTATAGCACAATATGCACATCAGGTCAATGGATTGCGCCAATCGGGTGCGTCCGAGATTACCGGGGAGGCCAGCGAGCAGTAGGCAGGTCGCGTTTGCAGCATGATCTACAGGTTCACACGAATATCTTCTTGTCGGTCAAGACTGTGCCAATCTTGGACGCGTTCCGCTTGCGCGGGGCCTCACGCGAACGGGCTGCCAGGTACCCACACGGCCTGTGCGGAGATTGGCCCAGTCGTGGGCGTGAGGTCTGACTGGGCCAATCTCCGACGCTGCCGTTGTTGGCCAGGGACTGCTGTACCTGGGCGGACCGTGTGCTGGTCTGCACCGTAGTAGATTGGCACAGTCTGGTCCAGCGAGCGCGCTCTCCAGCGCATTTGTCACGGCGAAGACACTGCAATTGTCGTCAAAATTTCTGGCTGCCCCCGCCAATCAACCAGCGCATTCGTTGTGCTGGCTTTATACATATACTGTAAACATTCATTGACAAATTAGCTCACCGGTAGTACAATACGCACAGTTAGAAAACCGCTATAAGCAGCAGAACGAGAACGGAGCCGACGAGGTCGCGATCACCTATGAAACCAGAGACAGTACAACACGGAAACCATAGCGCACATTCAGAACGCAGCGCAGCGCTGGTGTTCCACGTCCAAGATTTGGATTGCGCCGACTGCGCCGCGCATTTGGAAGAGGCGATAGCCAATCTGCCCGACGTCGCAGAGGTGCATCTCGATTTTATGCGCGCGCGCCTGCGCGTTGTGCCCGAGGCAGGCAGTGACGTCACCCGGCAGGTCAGCGAACGGGCCAGAGCGATGGGACATACCTTGCGTGCGGAAGATCTGCACGCAGAAGACGCGCACGTCCACACGCAGAACCGTCGCGAACGCTGGCAACGCTTCGTGACGGAACACCGCCGGGATGTGACGACCGGTATATCTGGCCTGTTCATCCTGGCGGCGCTGGCGGCGCGGTGGATGGGTCTGCCGGAACGGGCGGTCACCGCCCTGCTGGCTGTGTCCATCGCCGCCGGCGGACTCTATGTAGCGCGGTCGGCGTGGACCTCATTGCGCGCCACGCGTTCTCTCGACATGAATGCGCTGATGACCCTCGCCATCGTCGGCGCCATGTTCATCGGTGAGTGGTTCGAAGGCGCGATGGTGATCTTCCTGTTCTCCGTGGGGGAAACGCTGGAAAGTTACACGATGGACCGCGCGCGGCATGCGCTCAGCACGCTGGTCGAGCTATCGCCCCGCGAGGCGATCAAAATCCACGGAGACCACCAGGACCGCGTCCCCATCTACGAACTGCAGGTCGGGGATCTCATTCTCGTCCCGCCCGGCGAGCGCATCGCGATGGACGGCACGGTAGAGAGCGGCAACTCTGCGGTAAACCAGGCCCCGGTCACCGGGGAATCCGTCCCGGTCGATAGAGGCGCAGGGGATGCGGTTTTTGCCGGCAGCATCAATGGGCAGGGCGTATTGACTGTGCGTGTGAGCCGTCTGGCGGAGGACAACACGATCGCGCGGGTTATCCGTATGGTCGAAGAAGCGCAGGAGCAACGCGCCCCGGCGCAGCGCTTCGTGGATACGTTCGCCCGCTATTATACTCCGGCGATCGTGGCGATCGCACTTGCCGTGGCGGTCCTGCCTCCCATGCTGAGTATGGGTACCTGGTCGGAATGGCTGTATCGCGGCCTCGTGTTGCTGGTGATCGGCTGTCCATGCGCGTTGGTTATTTCCACACCGGTGAGCATCGTCTCGGCGATTACCAGTGCAGCCCGTGCGGGTGTAATCATCAAGGGTGGGAGTTATCTGGAGGCGCTGGGCACAATCCAAGTCGTGGCGTTCGACAAAACCGGCACGCTCACCCGCGGCGAACCGCAAGTCGTCGACGCGCGCTGCCCCGTCCACGCTGAACCGGCGACCACCGCCGAATGCGCCACCTGTCGCAGGATGTTGACCGTCGCGGCGGCGATCGAGAGCCAATCGGAACACCCGCTGGCACAGGCCGTTGTGCGCGAAGCACACCGCCAGGGGTTGGACTGGACGGGCGAACAGATCGAGGACGTCGCGGCGATCAGCGGGCGAGGCATTCAGGGCAAGGTGAATGGCCATCCGATCACGCTCGGCAGCCACGCCTTCATCCATCAAAACCAGGATTCCAGCGCACATGACCTCACTTTCTGTCAAACCATCGAAACGGTCGAGGCAAACGGGAACACAGTGATGGTCGTCGATTGTGCCAATTGCGGCGTGCAGGGGTACATCGCCGTGGCTGACACGCTGCGCGACGACGCCGCTGAGGCAATCCGCGAGCTGAAGGCCAACGGGATCGCCAAAACCGTCATGCTGACCGGAGACAACGCCATCACGGCGGGCGTCATCAGCAAGCTCGCCGGGATCGACGAATTCAAGGCGGGGCTGCTCCCCGAGAACAAGGTTGCCGCCGTCGCAGAACTGCTTGCAGAATACGGCGACGTCGCCATGGTCGGCGACGGCATCAACGATGCGCCTGCGTTGGCGAAGGCGACTGTGGGTATCGCTATGGGCGCAGCGGGTAGCGCCACGGCGTTGGAAACAGCCGACATCGCGCTGATGACCGACAATTTGTTGCGTCTCCCGTTCTCGGTCCGGCTCGGACAGCGGACCCTGGCGACGATCCAACAGAACATCGCATTCGCGCTTGCGCTCAAAGCGGTATTCCTCGTGCTGGCGGTCTTGGGTATCGCCACGCTGTGGATGGCAGTCTTCGCCGACGTCGGCGCCTCGCTGATCGTCATCCTCAACGGGATGCGTTTGCTGCACGTACGCGCAATAGAGCGGCGATGAATCCGGCTTTGCCGTGCGCCCCGGGGTGCAATGCATTGTGGTGGCCGGTCCTTTGCGTCTTAGCGCGAGAGCAGTGCACCGCACCGGCGCGCGTGACATGTGCGCTGAATCCGGCCGGGGCACCGCGTGTGGGCCGTATGGGGACACGGCATGCCGTGTCCCTACCTGGATCGTCCCTAACGAGCACGTCGCCGCGCGAGCGTACGTGGACCATTCCGCCGGCTCGACCGGCGCCACCGTCGTCGTTCCGGGACTGATACGCCTGGGTGGACCACGCGCCGGTCTCCACCGCTGCAGATTGGCCCAGTCTAATCCAGCAGCGAATCTGTCGTGTCGCAGGCGAGGCAATGATCGCCAAATATTCCGGAATGCGCCCCAGCCGCTGCTTGAAAAAATCGACAAAATAGGGTATAATAGCTTATATGTTGTTCACTTGCTCCACGGAATTCTCAGGCAAAATCAGGGATGATTCCAGATTAGCTTCTGAATACGACTTCACTATTACGACAGAGAGGAAGGTGGGAAAAATACGACCAGATCATTCGGTACTTTCGACTTCAGACGATTGACTCTCATTTTTCAGTAGTAGCAGGAGGAGGAGTACAATGCGTAAGCAGATTTTTGCATCAATCACAATTCTGATTCTATTGTCCATTCTGTTGAGCGCCTGCGGAGGCACTGCCACGCCGGAAACCAAACCGACCGAAGCCCCAACCAAGGCTGTGGAAGAGCCGACCAAGGCTGCCGAACCGACTGAAGTTGCGGAAGAGCCGACCAAGGCCGCCGAGCCAACCAAGGCTGCCGAACCGACCAAGGCTGCCGAACCGACCAAGGCTGCTGAGCCAACCAAGGCTGCTGAGCCGACCAAGGCTGCTGAGCCGACCAAGGCCGCTGAGCCGACCAAGGCGGCGGAACCAACCAAGGCTGCCGCTAAAGAAGAGGCCAAGCTCAAAGTCGGTCTCGTCACCG
>CAZPTF010000086.1:2766-8366 GCA_964589015.1 uncultured Anaerolineae bacterium | reverse complement strand
CCAACCAAGGCTGCCGCTAAAGAAGAGGCCAAGCTCAAAGTCGGTCTCGTCACCGATGTCGGCGGTGTGAATGACAAGTCCTTCAACCAGTCCGCCTGGGCCGGTGTCGAGAAGGCCATGAAGGAGTTCGGCGTCGAAGCCAAGTACGTCGAGTCCAAACAGCCGACGGACTACGAGAAGAATATCGACCAGTTCGCCACCGAGGGTTACGACGTCATCATCACCGTCGGTTTCCTGATGGGCGATGCGACGGCCCTGAAAGCCGAGCAGTATCCCGAGATCAAATTCGCCATTATCGATCAGGCGTGGTTCCCCGAGAAAGAGGGCGACCCTGATCCATACGAGAAAATGAGCAACGTCACCAGCCTGATGTACCAGGAAGACGAGGTCGGGTTCCTGGCCGGCGTTCTCGCCGCGAGCATGTCCAAGACGGGCACGATCTGCTCCGTCTCCGGCATGGAAATCCCGCCAGTCGTCCGTTACGTCGTCGGTTACCAGAGCGGTGGCAAGTGGGTTAATCCTGACGTGAAGACACTGAACGTCTACATCCCGTCCTTCACCGACCCCGCCAAGGGCAAGGAAGTCGGGCAGTCGATGATCGGGCAGGGTTGTGACGTCGTCTTTGGCGTCGGCGGCAATACCGGCAACGGTGGTCTGCTGGCAGCCAAGGAGAAGGGGCTCATGGCGGTCGGTGTCGACGTCGACCAGTATCTCACCTACCCCGAAGTCAAAGATGCACTGATCACCAGCGCGATGAAGAACGTTGACGTTTCCGTCTTCGATTACCTGAGCTCCGTCGTCGATGGCACGGTCAAGGCTGGGATCATGATGGCGAACATCAAGAATGACGGTGTCGGTCTCGCGCCCTACCACGATTGGGACAGCAAGATCTCCGCGGACATCAAGGCGAAGATCGCAGAGGCCACCAAGGCGCTGAAAGCGGGTACGCTCAAGACCGGTTACCCGCCGGAAGTAGCCGAAGAGAAGGCCGAGCCGACGAAGGCCCCGGCGGCGACGGAAAAGCCGGCCCCGACGAAAGCGCCAGCGGCCACCGAAAAACCCGCACCGACAAAGGCACCAACCGCTGCGCCGACCAAGACGTCTTAAGTAAGCGCATCATGTAGCTGAGGCGATTGAAAGGTGCTGCACAGGGATTCCACTTCGTGCAGCACCTTTTGTCTGAGTTGCCCCAGACTCGCCCGGAAGTCGTCGTGCGCGAAGGGGACCGCTCAGCGTCCCGCGATGGAGCGAGCGGCAATCCGCTCGCTAACAGAAACTTGTCCAGCCAGACATGAGGAGAGATTATGCCCCCAGCTTTGCAGGCCACCGGCATAACCAAACGATTCCCCGGCGTCCTCGCTAACGACCACGTCGATTTCGTCCTCGAGACGGGCGAGATTCACGCCCTGTTGGGCGAGAACGGCGCCGGCAAAAGTACACTGATGAACATCATCTATGGGCTCTACGAACCGGATGAGGGCGAAGTCAGGATCAATGGACAGCCCGTGCGGATCGCCGGCCCGCAAGATGCCATCGCTCACGGCATCGGCATGGTCCACCAACATTTCATGCTCGTGCCACCGCTCACGGTGACCGAGAATATCATCCTGGGACAGGAAACGCTGGTTCCGGCGAGCAAACCACTGGGTCCACTCGCCTGGCTAGACCGCCACAACGCCGCGAACGACATCTACCAGCTCTCACAGCAATACGGGCTATACATCGACCCCGATGCCCGAGTGCAGGACCTGCCGGTCGGCGCCCAGCAGCGCGTCGAAATCGTCAAGGCGTTATACCGCAAAGCCGATATCCTGATTCTGGATGAACCGACCGCTGTGCTGACTCCCCAGGAAGCCGATGAGTTTTTCGTCATCATGAAAGCACTGGCCGAACAGGGAAAAAGCATCGTCTTCATTACCCACAAGTTGCGTGAGGTGTTCGAGGTTGCCAACCGGATCAGCGTCATGCGCGCGGGGAGAATGGTCGGATCGGTCAGGCCGGCGGACGCCACCCGAGCCATGCTGGCGGAAATGATGGTCGGACGGCAGGTCATCCTCCAGGTGGACAAGGAACCGCCCAAGACGCGCGACGTCGTCCTCACCGTACACGACCTGCGCGTGTTGGACGACCGTCACCACCAGGCCGTCGACGGCGTCTCACTGGAGGTGCGAGGCGGGGAGATCCTCGGGATCGCCGGGGTGCAGGGTAACGGACAGAGCGAGTTGGCCGAAGCACTGAGCGGATTGCGGCCCTGCCAATCCGGCGAAGTGACCATCCTGGGCACGAATACCACCCACGCGACACCGCGCCAGATCATCGAAGCCGGCACCGCGCACATCCCGGAAGACCGCCAGAAACACGGTCTGGTGCTCAGTTATCCGGTCCGCGACAATTTGATCCTGTGCACCTATTATCTGCGTCCCTTTGCCGAAGGGTTGACGATCAACGAGGAGGCGGTGAACGAACAGGCCACCCGTCTGGTGCGCGAGTTCGACGTACGCACGCCCGGCATCATGACCTCAGCGGCAGCGCTTTCCGGCGGAAATCAGCAAAAGGTGATCGTCGCCCGCGAGTTGTCACGTCCGGTGCGTTTGCTCATCGCGAGCCAGCCCACTCGCGGGCTGGACGTCGGCTCCATCGAGTTCATTCACAGCCGGATCGTCGCGGCACGCGATAGCGGCGCGGCGGTGTTGCTCATCTCGGCGGAACTCGATGAGATCCTCTCGCTAGCGGACCGCATCGCCGTGATGTACAAGGGGGCGATTCTCGACACGTTGCCGTCTCAGGATGCCAGTCGCGAGAGGTTGGGGCTGCTCATGGCCGGCATCACAGACACAGCACAGCACGCCAAGGAGGATGTCCATGTCTGACGTGGAAACCACGCTCCTCCCATCCCCAGCAGGCAAGACACGGTCACGGCTTGGTTCGCTGTCGATGGTGCTGCTGGCTCTGTTGAGTGCATTCGCGCTGGGGGCGCTGATCATCTGGATCACCAGCGGCAGTTTCCAGACGGTTGTGGATGCCTACGGTGGCCTGATCGACGGGGCACTCTTCAAACAGCGCGGCCTGAGCGAGTCGCTGATCGCCACTACCCCCTACATTCTGACCAGTTTGGCCGTCGCACTGGGTTTCAAGGCCGGGCTATTCAACATCGGTGTGGAAGGCCAGTTCTACATCGGCGCATTGGTCGGCGTGTGGGTCGGGTATTCCTTCACGGGCCTGCCGGCGATCGTCCACCTGCCACTGGCGTTGATCTGCGCGGCACTGGGGGGCGCGATTTGGGCGGGCATCCCCGGCTACTTGAAGGCCAAGACCGGCGCGCACGAAGTGATTACGACGATCATGGCAAACTACATCGCGTTCCGGCTGACCGAATACCTGGTCAACAACCCGATGAAAGATGCGCATTCGATCATCCCCAGGACCCCGAGCATCGCGGACAGCGCGGAGCTGTGGCGTTTCTGGGAGATTCCACAACGGCTGCAAGACCCACTCAATGCGCTCGGAGCGGGGCTGGTTATCGGATTCATCGCCTTTCTCGTCGTCCGCTGGGTACTCGGTTGGCGCGGAATTCGCCAGCGTCTCGCCGGGACAAGCACACGCCGCTGGGTGATGATCGGGAGCGGTGTCGTCACTGGCCTGTTCGTGTTCCTCGTCGTGCCCATGTTGACGCAGGCGTGGTGGCCTTTTACGGACACCAAGGACCGTCTGAATATCGGTCTGGCACTGGCGGTCGGAGCCGCTGTATTCACGTGGTGGTTGCTGTATCGCACGACGAACGGATTCGAGCTGCGCACGGTCGGCGCCAACCCCGCCGCAGCGCGCTATTCGGGCGTCAACGTCACGCGCAACATCGTGCTGGCGATGGGCCTGTCCGGTGCGCTCGCCGCCCTGGCAGGTGCGGTGGAAATTTTGGGATTGGAACACAGCCTGCCGGTGTTCTTTTCCAGCGGCTACGGGTTCGACGGCATTGCGATCGCATTGGTTGCACGCATGGATCCGTTCGGCATCCTCGCCGCGGCATTCCTGTTCGGCGGCATGCGCAACGGTGCCGACCTGATGGAACTCCGGTCCGGCGTATCCAAACACATCATTTCGCTGGTTCAGGCACTGGTGCTGTTGTTCGTCGCTGCACCGGCGATGATCCGCTGGGTATATCGCATGAAGGAAGAACCACGTGCGGAAGAAGAAGCGCCGTTGACCCGCGGCTGGGGAGGCTGAGCCATGAGTACGACATCATATCCCGCAAGGACCCGCCGGGTACGCATTTCAATGCGTGTTGTGACGAACGTCCTGGTGACGATTTTCGGAGCGGTACTGGTCTACTTCCTGGTCAACCTGTTGATCGGTGGGCAGTGCGGTCCCCGCTGCGTCATCAGCACGCTGAACCAGACCGTCCGTGTCGCCACACCGATCGCGCTCGCGGCATTCTGCGCGTTGATTTGCGAGCGGTCCGGCATCATCAACATCGGCATCGAGGGCCAGATGCTCACCGCGGCGATGGTCGCGTACGGCGTCAACGTGTACCTGTTCGACTCTCTGCAGCAGAGCGGAATGGACCCGACGCATGCCGGGAATATCAGCCGCTGGGTGGCGCTCGTCGCCGCGCTACTCGCAAGTGGACTGCTGGGCATGCTGCACGCGGTCACTTCGATCAAGTTCCGCGCCGACCAGATCATCAGCGGTACGGTGATCAACATCCTGGCAATGGGAGTGACGGGCTACATGTACCGGCAGTATCTGGCAGATAACATCCCACCCGGGCCGGGTACGTTCCCCATCGTCGATATCCCGCTGCTGTCGCAGATCCCCATCGCCGGCGAGATCTTCTTCGCGGGACAGAAGCCGATCGTGTATATGATGCTGTTGCTGGCCGTGTTGATCCATCTCGTGCTGTTCTACACGCCGTGGGGTCTGCGCACCCGGTCCGTGGGCGAGCATCCCAAGGCCGCCGACACGCTGGGCATCAACGTTATCCGCGTGCGTTATGTCGATGTGTTCATCGGCAGCCTCATCGCCGGGTTGGGCGGCGCGTGGTTCACGCTGGAAGCGGTCGATGTGTTCAATCCGTTGATGACCAACGGGCTGGGTTTTATCGGACTCGCCGCGATGATCGTGGGCAACTGGATGCCGTTCGGGGCGCTGTTTGGGGCACTGATCTTCGGACTCGGTACCGCCATCCAGCCGCTGCTCTCGATGTTCCGGCCCGATATCCCTTCGCAGTTCCCGCAGATGATCCCGTACGTGTTGACGATCATCGTCGTCGCCGGTGTGGTCGGCGGGGTCACGCCGCCCGCCGCGGAAGGCAAACCGTACACGAAGGAATAACGAGACCGATCCGGTTCACAGCAATGTCCCCTGCTTGCCGGTTCGACTGGGCCAATCTTTGGCGCCAGCCTGTCGTGGCAACACGGCGGGAACGCCGCGACACCTGCGCTGACTCGCAGCATGGTAGATTGGCACAGTCTGGTCGTAGCGGAGCAGAGACTGTGCCAAGCGCGAACGTCTCCCTTCGGCGCTGGGGACGGTGCAGTCTGGCCCAACGGCGCGCACCCCAGCGCATGTGCCGCGGCGAGTTGATTTGCCCGCTGCCGTGCGGT
>CAZPTF010000086.1:0-2666 GCA_964589015.1 uncultured Anaerolineae bacterium | reverse complement strand
GCGCGCACCCCAGCGCATGTGCCGCGGCGAGTTGATTTGCCCGCTGCCGTGCGGTATAATGGGAGTGACAGGCGCTGCCCAGTGTGCATCCGTATGCACTTCGGTCTGGGCAAGTTGTCGGGAGGACGGTATGTCACCAAGAACCATCCTGTTTGCCATCGTGCTGAGCGGTCTGTGTGCCTGCGGGCCAGGCCCGGCAGCAACTCCACAGCCGGTGAGTGCCCCTCCCACGGTGACGAGCATTCCCCTACAGACTTCAGTAAAGGAGGAGCAGATGACTCTGAGTATTTCCAGCAGTGCTTTTGAAGACCGCGAGACGATCCCGCAGGAATACACCTGTGACGGCAAAGATATCTCGCCCCCGCTGGCCTGGAGCGGAGCGCCAACGGGCACGGTGAGCTTTGCACTGATCGTCGATGACCCGGACGCTCCGGTCGGCGTGTGGGACCACTGGATCGTCTTCGATATTCCCCCCGACGTAACCGGTCTGCCCGCAGCGGTGCCCGCAGGTGACACGCTACCCGGCGGAGGCGTCCAGGGCAGCAATAGCTGGCGGAGAACGAGCTACGGCGGCCCATGTCCACCCAGCGGAACACATCGCTACCTGTTCAAGCTCTACGCACTCGACACCACGCTCGGCCTCAAACCCGGCGCTAACAAGAAGGCCGTGGAGACAGCCATGCAGGACCACATGCTCGCGAGCGCCCAGCTCATCGGCACATACAAACGTTCATAGCTACGCAGCGTTGCCCGCACAACGTAACGTGCGGCAGGGAAAGAGCCACTACCAGACGTGTTTGTTCAGGCCGTGGTCTCCAGCAATGGTGCGGGAAATGGGACGTCGCCCGCGTTGGGTTTTGCCTGGGTGCTCAGCAGGTGGCCAAATCTCACCTGAAATGCAAGACAAAAGCCGGAATTTGTGGTATGATAATAGCGTGTCCATTGTTTCCGGAGACGTCCGCCACGAATTGAACGTCATTCCCGCAACGGGCGTTTCGGGTGCACGACACTGGCTGCCCCCAAGGACATCGGTCGGAGCCATCCCTGCCCCAAATCTGATCCGTGAGACCGTCGTGCCATAATCGAGCAAACACGAACAAAGGAGGTCGTGATGCGAAAACTGAACTTTTTGTGTCGGTTACTTCTGTTGCTGCTGGTTGTCGTCCCGGTGCTACCCGTGCAGGGTCAGCAGGCTTTGCAGATGCGTATCGAGTCGGTGATGGTGGAGGAAGCGCGCTTCCCACTGGTCGAAATGGCGATAGCTGTACGTGACGATGCGGGCATTCCCATATACAATCTCACTGCCGACAATTTTCGAATCACCGAAGATGGTTCTCCCCGTCCGCGTCCGATCATAGCGCTGGAAACCATGGTCAACCCGGCCATCCAGACTTCCGTCGTTCTCGTGTTGGACGTCTCCGGTAGCATGGAAGGGAAGCCTCTCGCCGACGCGAAGGCGGCTGCACTCAGTTTTCTCGATCGGCTCGGCGCCAATGACCGTGTCGCTTTGATCGCCTTCGGCGGCGAGGTGAGCCTGGAAGGCCCACTGAACCCGGACAAGGAGACAGGTTTCAGCAGCGATCAGACGCACACGCGCACGCTCATCGAGTCGTTACAGGCCAAAGGAACGACCCCGTTATACGACGCCATTTTCAAGGCAGTGCGGATGATCACGAATGAACCCGCCGGCAACCGCGCGGTTATCGTGCTGACGGACGGGCGCGACGAGACGGGCGCTGGCGGGCCGGGGAGTGTCATCGCCAACGCGGAGAGTCCGATCCGTGCGGCGTATCGGGCCAACTCGCCAGTATTCACGGTCGGGCTCGGCGAAGGCATCGACCGGACCTTCCTCCAACGTATTGCGTTGGAAACCGGCGGCACCTACCAGGAAACACCCGATTCCGAAGGTCTGAACGCCCTGTTCCAGGGGGCCGCCGACCGGCTCAAACAACAATACCTGTTGACGTATGAATCCGGTGTGCCGCGCGACGGCCAACTCCACCTGGTTTCGACCCGGCTCGAGCTTGCGGGACGCTCCGTTGAGGTGGCTGATGCGTTCGGGCCGGTACCGCTCGCGCCGCCCACTGCAACGCTTACGCCCACCGGTACACCACTTCCGACCGCCACACCGAACCTGGCGGGCACTGCGACTGCGGTGGTGCAGGAGCGGGAAGCGGCTGTCGAGGCGGCAGTGACCGCACTGCTGCGCATGCAACAGGCCACTGTTACCGCCCAGGCGGTCCAGGCGGCGACAGCGACAGCTGAGCTCCGGCCCACGCTGGCGACGGTGCAGGCCTTGCAAGCGGCCACGGCGACCGCACAGGCACGAGACGTCGAAGCGACGACGACCGCCCAGGCGGTCCAGGCGGCAGCGACCGCAGATGCCTTCGGCCACATGGTCGCCACCGTCGCCGCGCAGGCCCAGCAGGCGGAAACCGCCGCCGAGGCCCTGCGCTTGATCGCCGCCCAGGCCACTGCCGAGGCGGACAAGGCCGCGACGGTGCAAACGGAAGCGATCCAGACCGCCCAGGCCAGACAAGAGCTGGCGCAAGCCACCGCAGAGGCGTTGATCACGCTCACGGCCGAGAACCTGGCCCGCGCCGCAACGGCAACCGTCGAAGCCGTAGCCAACCAGGTGGCGACCGCCCAGGCCAGTGCCACGGCAC
>CAZPTF010000085.1:6686-13241 GCA_964589015.1 uncultured Anaerolineae bacterium | reverse complement strand
AAACAGACTATACGAATCGGGTGAACCGGTGAGCACAATGTGATGGTTGACATTCCAGGCGTTGGGTTATATTTCCACATACCTTTTTGCAAAAGCAAATGTGTATACTGTGATTTCAATTCCTATGCGGGAGCAGAACAGTGGTATGCAAAATATCACACGGCACTGCTGCAGGAATTCACGTCTGTACGCGACAGATGGCCGGTCAAAGCACGTAGCGTGTATTTCGGCGGCGGTACACCGACAGTTCTGCCAGCGGAATACCTGTTCGAGCTCCTGAACCAGGTACCTCTGGACACTGCGTGTAACGAGGTTTCTGTGGAGGCGAACCCTGGGACCGTTTCTCCGGATGCGTTGCGGTTGTTCAGGCGAGCGGGGATAAACCGGATTAGTCTCGGGATGCAATCGCTGGAGGATCGAGAGTTAGCCTTGCTTGGCCGGATTCACGATCGCGAGACCGCAATCCAAAGCTTTCAACTTGTACGCGAAGCCGGATTCGCCAACGTCAACGTCGATTTGATCTTTGGTCTGCCCATGCAGGCGCTTGGTGCGTGGCGGAAAACGCTCAATGACGTCCTGTTGCTCGAGCCGGAACACATTGCGCTCTATGCCCTCACGCTGGAACATGACGTCCCGTTAGGTCAGTTGGTCGCAGGTGGAAGCGTGCCTCCTCCGGACGATGATGCTGTGGCGGAGATGTATGAATGGTCCGCACAACGGCTCCACTCAGCCGGTTACGAACACTACGAAATCTCCAATTGGGCATTGCCGGGGAAGCAGTGCGCTCATAACTTGATCTACTGGCATAACGAGCCATACCTGGGCCTGGGTGCTGGTGCGTGGTCTTACTGGCAAGGCCGAAGGTCGGGAAACGTCAAAGCAATTGAGGTCTATATCACACGCTGCAATTCGGGTAGTAGTGTGGTAGAAGAAACCGAACTGGTCTCGCTGAGTCAGGAGATGGCCGATACGCTCATCCTGGGCCTCAGGCTGGTGGAAGGAGTCCGATTTGCTGATTTCGAGGCGCGCTTTGGGCTTTCTCTCCAGCAACGCTACGGATCGCAGATAGAGAGCCAAAAAGCACGGGGGTTGTTGGAGGTGGATGCATGCGGCATCCGCCTGACTGGCAGAGGGCGACTGTTGGGCAACGAGGTATTCGAGCAGTTTCTGGTTCCCGGCTAGACAGGACGATCTCTTAGCCGTTCCACAAGCTCCACCAGAATCGCATGGTAGGGGTTCCGGCCACCGGTTTTCTCCAGTTCCTCGAGCGCCCGGTCGCAATAACCTGAATTGATACTGATCGTGTAATCCAGCACCTTGAGTCGCTCAAATATTTCCAGGATGACTGGGATATCGCCGGGTGACATTGTTCGCTCGGCGTACAGGGCAGTCAGCACATCTTCGTCCAAATCCCGCTCACGTTGCAGCGCATAGAGGACGGGAAGTGTTTTTTTGCACTGCAAAATATCGTCCGCGACAGGTTTCCCAGTGACCTTCGGGTCTCCCCAGATCCCCAGGATGTCATCTTGCACCTGGAACGCAAGGCCAAGCTGCTCTCCAAAGGATCGGTATTTGCGGGCAACGTCCTCCTCCTCGCCGGCAATCAACGCTCCGACGTAAGCAGCACAGCTTAACAGGGCGGCGGTCTTCCGTCCGATCATACGGACATACTCGTCCGCATCGACGGTCAGACGCGTCTCGAAGTCCATGTCCATGTATTGCCCCTCGCACAACAGCAGGCAGGACTCGGAGAAGGTTTGATGAATGGCACTGAGACGCTGCGCAGAGAGATCACCACGCAAATGCGCCAGACTCAGGAACGCCATGGCAAACAATCCATCGCCGACGTTGATCGCATGCGGCTGTCCCCATATCTTCCACACTGTCTTGCGGTGACGCCGCGTCGCGCTGTTATCCTGAATATCATCATGAACGAGAGAGAAATTATGAATCAGTTCCAAAGCGATCGCCGCAGGAATGGAATCCTCCGGCTCTCCGCCGGCTGCACCACACGCCAGGAGACACAAAATTGGGCGGAGCCTCTTCCCGGTGCTGGCACGAATCGAAGAAAAGCTATCGTCCAGCCAGCCGAGGTGGTACGCCATCATTCCATAGAACGGGTCGAGTGTACCGAAGGGTGATTCAAACAAACGACGCATCTCGGCGTCAACGACGGGCAGATATTTTTCGAATGCTTGATCAAGATTCAACTCGAGTCTCCGCAGTCAACTGGTGTACAATTTCGAAAGGTCTAATTCGCGCAGCGTGCGCACACCCGAACACATCAAGGCGATACGCATTTCCAAAATGATCTCGTCGAGTCGAGCAGCAACGTGAGCACTGGAATCGGCTGCCAGTGGCAGAAAAGGGAGGGCTATCCCTGCTATGTTTGCACCGAGACACAGCGCTTTGATGATGTCGACGCCCGTGCGAATACCTCCACTGGCGATGAGAGGCACCCGGGGCGCAGACTCGCGCACGAAACGAATTGAATCTACTGTCGATATTCCCCAATTGTGGAAACTCTCAGCTACACGCCGCAAATCATCCCGGTTGGATCTGAATTTCTCGACTTCCGCCCAGGAAGTGCCACCCGCACCTGCAACGTCGAGGACGGACACCCCTGCATTCACCAATGCCCGTGCGACCTCTGCCGAGAGCCCCCATCCGACTTCCTTGACGATCACTGGTACGGACAAATTCGTGCAAATGGCTTTGATTTTGTTCAAGAGCCCACGAAAGTCGGTGTTTCCGCCATCCTGCAAACATTCCTGCAACGGGTTCAGGTGAAGGGTTAAGCCGTCGGCCTGCAGCATTTCGACGGCTCTTTCACATTCGTCAAGCCCGTAGCCATAGTTGAGTTGAACGGCTCCAAGATTAGCAAAAAGAAGGATATCGGGGGCGACATCCCTGACGAAGTATGTGCTAACCAATTGCGGATCATCCAGGGCGGCACGCTGCGAGCCAACACTCATCGCGATTCCCGCGCGTTCAGCAGCGATTGCCAGGTTGCGGTTGATAGCCTGGGCCGCAGGCGTTCCGCCGGTCATGGCGGAAACCAACAGCGGCGCCTTCAACTCATGGCCCAGAAACGAGCACGAAAGATCCACCTCATCGAGCGCCAACTCAGGAAGAGCCTGGTGGATGATGCGGTAACGTTCCAGACCAGTGCTGATGCCCTTAAAGGCAACATCTTCTTCTAAACAAGTTCGTAAATGATCCAACTTCCGTTGTGAATGCATGGTGCGATTATACCACCGAAGGGAAGTGCAGGCAAACACCTGAACTGAGGAATATTGACATAAATAATCAGCGAAACTGGAGCGGGTGTGAAGGGAGACACCCGATGCGGTTGACCTGACGCCCAGGATCGAGTACAATGCATGACCATACTACAAAACACGGATCTGCTTCAATCACAGTAGGATGCGGGAAGGGGACCATAACATGATCGTTGATGCACACACGTATACCTATGATCGCGTGTGCGGTGTTACTCAATACGGGGTTGCGAGATCTTTAGGGTACGGTCTGGCCGATTTCGGAGCCAATCGCCTTAATCGTTTTCTCCCACCAGCATTTATCGATTCCATTTGCCCAGTGGAGACGCTCACTGCGTATTTGGACTGGGTTGGAGTAGACCGGGCCGTGTTGTTGACGCAGAATACCTACGGGTATGCGAACGAATACATCGCGGATTGCCTGAGGCGGTACCCCGGAAAGTTTGTAGGCATCGGGAGTCTCGACCCGTTGGCAAGCGCTAGCGTCGAGACACTGGAACATCTGCTGTACGCACTTTCTCTACACGGAATCAACCTGGACCTCAGTGCCCATTCGGGGTTGTTGGCGATGCGCCCGGACTTCCGGCTGGATGACCACGGGGCCATCAGCCTGTGGAAACTGCTGGAGAAACAGGACGCGACGTTGGTTATCAGCTTTGGTGGGAGCTATGGTACCCCAGGACACCAACTCGCTGAGCTGCGCATTGCGCTCGAGTCGTGTCCCGAGCTGAAGGTCGTCATTTCTCATCTGGGTTTTCCACCTATACTCGGAGACGATGGTTGGGGTACGGACCAGGACTGGCACGATCTATTGGACCTGGCCATTTCCTTCAACGTGTGGTTCGACACTGCCATCTTCTGGTTTGCCACTGCTTTGAAGAACGGGCCGGAGGAATATCCATACCCTACTCTGCAAGAAGTGTTCCGCAGGGCGCTGGACCGCTTGGGTCCCTCAAAACTTATCTGGGGATCAGGCATACCGGCGGTATTGTGTTGGAGTACCTACGCGCAGAATCTGAGGTGGATCGAAGAGGAACTGAATACGCTGACGCAAAATGAGAAAGCTTTGGTACTGTGGAAAAATGCGCTGGCGGCTTACGGATTCGATCTGGCAGCACAATAGCCAAGCTGCAGGTGTGGTGTGCATAGAAGAAATCACGAGCGCAGGGCCGGCGTGTATACAGGCCCTGCGCTCTTCGATTCGATTGTGTTTCTCGAACTACGGATAGATGCCGCGCAATCTGGTGGCTTCAGCCACGCGCTCAATCGCCAAGATCAAGGCGGCCACGCGCATGTTGACCTTTTTCTCTTTAGATGTCTGCAACACATCCTTGAAACTGCGAACCATGATATCGCGGAGCCTGACGTTGATCTCCCTCTCCGACCAGAAGAAGAATTGCAGGCCCTGTACCCATTCGAAGTACGATACGGTTACGCCTCCCGCATTGCAGAGAATGTCCGGCACGATAAACACATTGTTCTCACCCAGAATGCGATCAGCTTCCGGCGTCGTCGGCCCATTCGCCCCCTCTGCGATGATTTTCGCGCGTATTTGACTTGCATTGCGCGCGGTGATCTGGTTCTCCATTGCGGCAGGTACGAGAATGTCACACTTGAGTGTCAACAGTTCCTCGTTCGAAATGGCATCGCCGTGCGGGTAGTCTTTGACGGATCCGGTTTCCTCCACATGGCGCAGGAGGTCATAGACATCAATTCCCTTCGAATTGTAGATCCCACCAAAGACATCGCTCACTGCGGTGATTTTCAGACCTTTGTCCTGCAGGAGGTATGCTGCCACAGAGCCTACTTTTCCGAATCCCTGGACAACGACAGTACTTCCATCAACGGGCATCTTGAGATGCTTCAGGGCTTCTCGCACACAGAACATCACACCGCGTCCGGTCGCCTCACTACGGCCGGGAGAGCCTCCAATGCTCAAAGGCTTGCCGGTGACTACTGCGGGCACAGAGTACCCGCGATGCATGCTGTACGTGTCCATAATCCAGGACATGATTCGCCCATCTGTGTTGACGTCTGGCGCAGGAATATCTCCCTCAGGGCTGAGAAAGACGGAGATTTCGGTCGCGTACCGGCGAGTCAGGTTTTCGAGCTCGCGGTCGGACATATCCTTGGGATCGCAGACGACCCCACCTTTGGCACCACCGTAAGGGATCCCCACGACCGTGCACTTCCAGGTCATCAGCATTGCCAGTGCCCGCACATCATCGAGATCTACGCTGGGGTGGTAACGGATACCGCCCTTCGAGGGTCCGCGTACCGTATTGTGGTGAACGCGATATCCGGTGAATGTCTTGACCGTGCCGTCATCCATCCGTACGGGGAAACTGACAGTGAGCTCTCGCTTACACTGGCGGAGCATTTCATAGATACCCGAGGGCATCTTCACATACTTGGCAGCTTCATCGTACGACTCGAGAACGCTCCGTAGGATGGTGCTCCCGTTTGTGATGCCTTCGTTGGAGGTGCTGCTCTGCTCCTCTACCTTAACCTTTCCGTCCGTTTTGTTCTTTTTCATACAGGTTTAGCCTCCTTGGCTGATTTTGGTAACCTCTCTCCTGATCTTTTCATTGCGACGGCTATTGCCCCAGAGATGCGGAACAATACTGGCTGTGCCCAGCACACAACACAAAAGAGCCGGACCGCGATTGCTTTCGGTGTAGACGAAAAGAACCCGATCCGGTTCTATGGACCATTACGGATCGGCACTGATCCTCATAACCTGTCTATGTCCCTCGCTCTGGACCCTATTGTGACACATTTTTCGAATATTTGCAAGAAGCGACCATCGGGCTTGAGGCTCCACCCCGACTCTTGATTGGACGATTGTCGCCAATTGTGGTAAACTTAATGGTTGGTCAGAGTCAGTAGTGCCGATCTTTTCGAGGGCGCGTTTACTGCGCCCTTTTGTCTTGAGATTCACACTCGCTTAATTGCACGAAAGGATTTATCGAAGAGAGATGAAAATAGGTATTGTTGGCCTTCCCAACAGCGGCAAAACGACAATCTTCAACGCGCTTACCCACGGCCAAATCGAGACTTCGGCGACAAGCTCTGGGAAATTGGAGACTCACCTGGCTGTCGTCGATGTCCCGGACCCGCGCGTCGATCGCCTGTCAGAGATGTTCAAGCCGCGGAAGACCATTTATGCGCAGATCCAGTTCAATGACGTTGCCGGCTTGCAGCGTGACACCAGAAAAAGTTCGATAAACGGCGCGTTGCTCGCAGAACTGAGCCAGAACGACGCGTTGATGCA
>CAZPTF010000085.1:0-6586 GCA_964589015.1 uncultured Anaerolineae bacterium | reverse complement strand
GATTCAACCTGCAACCACTGGGTGTGAGGTACGCGACATGAATTGCCCTCATTGCGGCACCGATCTGCGGCCAGATATGGTACGCTGTTCCGAATGTGGATGGAAGGTTCGCCTATCGCAGATTTTGGTACAGCCGGAGAATGTTGGACGTCTGCGCGGCGCGTTGCCTACCAGCGCGATCTATTACCTTTTCGCGGATAGGCTGCTTGAACCAGCAGCCGTCGACTCGTTGCCTAACGATGCAGAACAATTGCTTAACGCTAGAAACCCGGTGGGGAAGCGGCCGTTGGCCATCGCGCTTGTCCAGACAGCGTTTATCGGTCTGGCACAATCGAGGCAGCTACAATTGTTCATCCAAACACCCAAGGCACTCGCCTTTGGGAAGAATCGCTCGGTAGTAGCGAAACCCATCGGTATCTACGAGGTCTCGGCAGGCAGTCTCGAAAGCCGTATCCTGGATACCCTGTACGATAGACGGCAGGGCTTGGCTGTGACGGAAACGCTGGAGAAAATCATGGGCTTTTGGTATACGGATGACCCCTATGAGTGGGTGATCAGGGTTGTCAGGCAACATTTGCTGGCTTCATACGCTGCGGGTGATATGGGGATCGGCCCCGTGCAAATGCAGAAACTGCTGCCACAATTTGAGTCCGTAAAGGCTTCTCTGGAAAGCTTTGCTGCCGAAAACCCCGACCTTTCTGTAACCCTATGGAATGTGATTCAACGAAATTTAGGCAGTAGAAAGAGGTAGCATGGTACTGAGCGATGGCAATGCTGAGATTCTGGCTCATACCCGGGGCGAGGTAGGCGAGGTCTTTGACGTCGACAGCATCGTATGGGGGAAGAGCGAAAGGGAACCGATGTTCCGCCTACTGGGCCGGTTCAAGGTCCCAACGGAATCCGCCTATCAAAGGCTGGCGCCAAAATTCAGAAAACTGGATCTCACGATCTTGTTCAGAAACGACGAGGACGGCAGACAATCCATCTGGATCCTTCGCGGTGCGACTCCTTCCGTGGTCTCATCCAGCAGGTTGAACCTGGTTTTGCTGATTCTGACGCTGTTGTCCACGCTGTTCGCAGGCACGATGATGGTATCGCCAGATTTTATGGACTTTGTGCGGCGTCCCTGGTTGGGATTGCCATTCGCAATCTGCCTGATGGGAATCTTAGGAGCGCATGAACTCGGACACTATTTCGCCGCACGCCAGTACGGGGTACCGGTAAGCTTGCCGTACTTCGTTCCCATGCCGCTAGGACCCTTTGGAACGCTCGGGGCATTCATCAGTATGAAAGCGCCCCCGCCTAATCGCCGCGCGCTGTTGACTATTGCTGCTGCCGGCCCGCTGTCGGGTTTGATCCTGGCTGTTCCCATTCTGCTTCTGGGATTGTCGTTGTCACCCGTTACCCAGCTTGTACCAGGGGATGGGATCGTGATGGAAGGGAACTCAATTCTCTACGCACTGTTGAAAATCGTCAGTTTCGGGCGATTCCTGCCCAGCGGAGGAGAGGACGTGCTACTGCACCCGATTGCCTTTGCCGGATGGGCAGGGTTACTGGTCACTGGCCTGAATTTGATCCCGGTGGGGCAATTGGACGGAGGACACATTCTGTATGCGTTGTTCGGCGAACGGTCACGACAGATGATCTGGCCCGTCGTGGTCCTGTTGATCGGATTGGGTTTCGTCTGGAATGGATGGTTTCTGTGGGTGATACTGATCGTCGTCTTCGGCAGGCAATATGCTGCACCACTGGATGATCTAACCCAACTTTCGTCTCGCCAGAAACTAATCGGTTGGTTGGCAATCGTGGTATTCCTGGTCGTGTTCACGCCTCTGCCGCTCACAGTCATTTATTGATGCACCGACCGGACTAGAACGGGGCAAAAGAAGTTCGGGCTGAACTGGCAAATCACAGGTATGGATTATTATGCGGATTAGACTGTGCAAACGATGGGCCACGTTCATACTGGCATTGTTGATAGCTGGACTCTGGCCATCACTCCAGATGATCTCAAGTGGAATGGACGCGTGTAGCGCCCACGCCGGCATTGACCCAATCGACGAAGCCATGTCGCAGATGCGCGTCGAAGAGCTCATCGGACAATTGTTCGTCGTGACCTTCTTGGGAAACGACACCAGTTCGGAATCCGAAATCGCACAACTCGTCCGCGACTATCGTGTCGGCGGCGTCGTCCTGCTTCCCGAAAACAAGAATTTCGACAACACTCAGAATGTCCCAGCGCAGATCACAAAGTTGACCAACGATTTGCAAGGTCTGGTCTTTGGCCAGGATGTCAATTTCGTGCCGCTGTTCATCGCCGCAGAGTACGCAGGAGACGGATTCCCTAACGACGATATCAGGGCCGGGTTGACAGCATTGCCCAGCGAGATGGCACTGGGTGCCACGTGGCAAACCGGAGAGGCATCCGTCGTCGGGAATATCGCCGGTCGCGAGTTGAGCCAACTCGGCATCAACATGATGCTCGGCCCTTTCCTGGATGTGTCGAATCTGCCACGCCCTGGTCTAAAAGGAGATCTTGCCACCGCTACTTTCGGTGGCGATCCATTCTGGGTTGGGCAGTTTGGTCGGGCATATATCAAAGGAGTCCACGAAGGCTCGAATGGCAAGGTCATCACCGTCGCCAAACACTTCCCAGGATTGGGTACCGCTGACCGTAAGCCAAACGAGGAGATCCCCACCGTGCCCAAGTCGCTCAGCGAGCTCAAGACCATCGAGCTGGCTCCGTTCATGGCAGTGACCACTGTTGACGATCGGACAGCTACGACTGATGCGCTCATGTCGAGCCATATCCGGTACCGCGGCTTCCAGGGCAACATCCGCCAGCTGACGAGACCGATCAGTGTCGACCCGCAAAATTTGCGCACGCTCCTTGCGGAACCGGAATTCGCGCAGTGGCGGAAGCAGGGCGGATTGCTAATGACTGACGCGTTGGGTGTACCATCGATTCGCCGTTACTACGACCCACAGTTGCAGAGTTTTCCCTTCAAACGAATTGCACAGGATGCGTTTCTGGCAGGCAACGATTTGCTTTTCCTCTTCCAGTACGGGCTCACCGATAACACCTGGGAAGAGCAATTCGAGAATATCAAAGGAACAATTGAGTTCTTTAGAGAAAAATACGCTACGGATTCTGATTTCAAAGCCCAGGTCGATGAGTCGGTACGGCGCATTCTGCAAACAAAGTACCGGATGTACGGGAAATTCGATCTCGACACAGTGAGGGGAGACTCGGTGGCGGACGGTCTCGCTTCCAGTGAGAATAGTCTCGAAATTTCGCGCATTGCCAAAGAAGCGATCACACTCATATATCCCACGGTTGAAGACTTACCGGAGAGATTGCTGAATCCGCCATCCGTCGATGATAACATTCTGATATTCACCGATGCGCGGGAAGTGCGCGACTGCGCCGACTGTACTCCTCAGCCATTGATCGCTATTGATTCCATCGAGAAGACAATGGTCCGGCTATATGGTCCGAATGGGAGCGCTCAAATCGACCCGGGGAAAATCACGAGCATGTCATTCGCGCAGGTCAAGGGAGGATTGTTGGCACCCGCCAGCTCTCAAGCAGGCTCCGCCGCCGACATCAATGCGATGATCGAGCGCGCCGACTGGATCATCTTCGCCATGTTGAATGTCAACACAGACGAAGCACCTGCTGCTGAT
This sequence comes from uncultured Anaerolineae bacterium, assembly GCA_964589015.1. Classification (GTDB taxonomy): domain Bacteria; phylum Chloroflexota; class Anaerolineae; order DAOTYC01; family DAOTYC01; genus CAZPTF01. Next base: position 2,899 of record CAZPTF010000085.1, on the reverse strand, counting down.
TCAGTAAAGACCTTCTTGCGACTGCGTTCCGATAGCCTGCGTGACAAGAAAATCATCGTCATGGCTTACGGAGCTCCATACTACCTCGACACGACCGAAATTAGCAAGCTGACCGCGTATTACGGAGTGTACAGCAAGATCGAGCCCTTCATCGAGGCATCCATCCGTGCGCTTTTCCAGGAATACATACCGGGAGGCGTTCTACCGGTCAGTGTCGAAGGCATCAACTACGACCTGATCACGCAGACCGCGCCGGATTCCAGACAAATCATCGACCTGGAGGTGGAAAACACCCCGGATGCCCGTCCAGGCCAAAATATTGACATAACGGTTGAAACCACAGTGAACCTCCGAACGGGCATGATCCTGGACAAGAACGGACACATCGTTCCCGATGGAACCCCTGTTCGATTTCGACTGATTTATCCCGCCGAAAGACTGGAGTTGCCGAGACGCGAAACGTTCACGGTGGGTGGAATAGCCGAGACACGGATCACTCTGGAACACGCCGGGCAACTGGAGGTCACCGCATCCAGTGACCCGGCTAATCAATCGGTGACGCTGGTATTGACGGTTCATGCGATAGACACCCAGGGTACCGCACAACCCACCACTGACGGGAGCCCAGGCGCTACGACCACCACAGTAACGGAACCGCTGACTTCGACAGCAGATTTCGCCTGGCTCCCGGCGGATTCCACTGTAGCTGCTGGTGCGCCGTACCCTTCGGGTTCCATACCACGGGTTACATTGTCTGATCTGTGGCTCACGATGGCTGGGATGATCGTATTGACGATTGCCGGAGACCTGTTGCGCCTGCGTGGCGGCAGGACGCGAACCTACAGGCTACGTCTCGTCCTGATGGGGCTGGCGTTCGGTCTTGCCGGATATACAATATATGCCTTAGGCATTTTGGGCACCTGGAAACTGTGGTATATTTACAGACAATGGGGGGCGATACTCTTCGGGTTGATTTTCAGTGTCGTTCCGCTGTTAAGTGTTCTGCTGATCCGCGGGATACACGTCAGCAGACGAGCATCTTAATACTGAGCTTTGCCATCAGAGAGTGACTCTTAGGGAATGACCAGTTGTGGTGCGAACGTGGAAACCCACACAGCCAGAACGAAGACAACGAGAACCAGCAGCAAAAAAAAGAGATTGTGGCGGATTGCAACGGGCCAGCTTGCCGGCCCCACCAGACGGCTTTGACGCCGATTCGGACGAGGAAGATTCACGCCGGACAAGAGCGCATCGAGAAAATCGGCCACGCTGTTGAAACGGTCGTCCGGATGCATTTCCATCGCCTTTAGAATGATCCGTTCCGTCTGCGCGGAGATTTCAGGGTTGATTTGGCGAGGCGGGATAAACGAAGCGGGTTTCAGGAAACGTTCCTTGGCCTCGATCGGTGGCTGCCCGGTAGCCAGATGATACAGAGTGGCACCCAAGGAATAAATATCGGTCCGAACGTCTGTGTGTCCTGTGTCCCCGCCATACTGTTCCAGAGGTGTGTACTGAACCGTACCTCGCCCTTGAATGACTGTGACTGTCTGGGAATCCTCGGAGGCCATCAGTTTGACCAGGCCAAAGTCGACCAGCTTGATGCTGCCGGATGGGGTCAATTTGATGTTCGCAGGTTTGATGTCGCGGTGCAAGACGGGAGGAGTCTGATTATGCAGGTACTCCAAAGCATCGCAGAGCTGATCAGTCCATTCCAGAATGACCGCTTCCTCAAGGAAGCAGGTCTGGCGGCGCGCTTCATCAACTAACTCGCGAAGATCACGACCGGCAATGTAGTCCATCACCAGATAATCACGGCCGTTTTCGGTGAAAAAGTCGGACACCTTCGGCAGGTTGGGATGGTCCAACCGCGCCAATACACTGGCTTCGCGATAGAACTGTTCTTGGGTTTGGGTTTGGGTAGCAGGGTCGATGCCTTCTTCGAAGCCTGTCTCTTTGACAGCACATACCCTGCCTTCCAAACGCAAATCATCAGCTTGATAGATGGCACCCATTCCCCCTTGCCCGATCATTTTAGTGATCCGATAGCGCGAGCGTAGAATGGTGCCCGATTCCAGCAGACGAATCAAGTGCTCTTCTCCTCCGGGATAGATGCCCGGAACTAGCTTAGTGTATACCGGCTCGATTGTCAAGTCGCCTGAAGTGCGGGGCTTGACCTTAACACGTGGAGGATACTTTGCCTGACGATAGCATGGGATGCAGTGATAACAAAGAGATGGCAATGCTCATCCTGTACAAAGGAACCGAACAAGACCAATGCTGGCCCATTACGCAGGATGAGATTGTTCTGGGAAGAGATGCCGATTGCAACATCGTGCTGGCGGATCGGCAAGTCTCTCGCCGGCACGTCGTGATACGCCGCTCGGGCAGGGAGTATGTCCTTTGGGACTGTGAAAGCAAGAATGGTACCTGGGTCAATGGTCAGCAAATCACTGGGGAACGGGTCTTGCAAGACGGGGATGAGATTCAAATTGCGCTCAAGTTCAAGTTGACTTTCGTTGCCCCGGGAGCGACAACTCCCCTGTATTTCGGAGAAGACCCCAGTCCAGCACAACTCCTCTTTCTCGACAAGGCCAGTCGTCGTGTGTGGATCCGTGGTCGCGAGTTGGATCCGCCTTTGTCCCTGGCGCAATATCGATTGTTAGAACTACTGTACGACGGCGTAGGGCGCGTCTGCAGTCGGGATGAGATTGTTCAGACGGTGTGGTCAGAGGATATGGAGGAGGGAGTATCGGAACAGGCGATCGATGCCCTGGCCCGCCGTCTACGTGAACGTTTAGCGGAAATGGATCCAGATCATCAATACATCGTTACAGTCCGAGGGCATGGATTTCGGTTAGAGAATCCGATACCTGAATGACAGCCGATGCGTGAGGTTCTG